>JAITHX010000173.1 GCA_031279735.1 Prevotellaceae bacterium | reverse complement strand
TATCCCGCAATACTTCAAATTAAAACCGGTCACGATAAGACGAGCCGAATGAAGGGAGACTTTCACGTTCGGTTCTGTGGGAGGTTTGGGGTGAAATTCCCCTTACCTACCCGGCATTTATAATTCATAATTGATTATCGTTTGCCTACGGTCTTGTCAGGGCTGATTCTCGAAACGACGAGAGACGGGAGAATCTGCGAGAGGACTATGAGCGAGAAGGAGGAGACGTTGAGTATTGCCACGTGCAGGAAGTTGACCGATATGGGGGCGGTTGAAAAGAAGTAGGTTTCGGGGTTCAGCTTGACTGTTCCGAAGTGCTGTTGCAGGAAACACAGCCCCAGTCCGAGAATGTTGCCGTAGAGCAGTCCTTTCAGAACTATTGCCGACGAACGGCAAACGAACACTAGACGAATGTTTCCGTCGGTCATTCCCATGGATTTGAGTATGCCTATGGTCGAGATTTTTTCGAGCAGCATTATCAGCAGTCCCGAAATCATGTTGAATCCGGCAACGAAGATCATCACGACGAGGATTACGGCTACGTTCATGTCGAGTATGTCGAGCCAGTTGAATATTTGGGGAACGGAATCGCGGAGCGTGCTGACTTCGAGCATCGAGCCGTCGTCGAAGGTGATGAATCCCGCTATTTCGTTGATTTTCGCATAAGCGCGGTCGGTGTCTTCTATTTTGCGGAGCATTATTTCCACGCCCGACGACAGGGAGGCGTTCCATCCGTTGAGGCGGCGCACGTGCCGAATGTCGCAAAGCACGAAAGTCTTGTCCATCTCTTCGAAATAGGTGTCGTAGAGTCCGCAGACGGTAAAGCGCCGCACTCTGACGGGTTCCTGCACGAAATACATGTCGAACACATCGCCTGTTTTGAGTTTCAGCAGTTTCGAGAGGGTTTTCGACACGAGAGCCATGTTTCGGAGCGTAGAATCGGCGGGGTCGAACAATTCGCCTTCCACGAGATAGCGTTCGAAGAACGAGCGGTCGTAGTCTGCGTCCACGCCTTTGAGAATCACGCCCTGTATGTCGTCCTGCGCTTTGATTATTCCGCCCTTGCAGGCGTAGCGTCGCAGCGATTTCACTTCGGGCAGGCGGGCTATGGAATCATAGAATCCGTAGTCCGAGCGGACGGGAGCGAGGTCGAACGAGCGGTTTGAATCCAGATTTGTGATGCGAAGGTGGGCGTTGAAGCCCGAAATTTTTTCTTTGAGTTGAATTTTGAATCCTGCAAGCGCCGCAAGCGACACTATCATTACTGCCGCGCTCAATGCCACGCCTATAACGGCGATGCGCGTCATCGTTCTTACCGATTTCGAGCCTTTCCCGTCGAACGACAATCTTTTGGCTATGAATAATTCCGTGTTCAAGTGTATAATTTTTCCGCAAAAATAGCCATAATTCGCACCCGATTCAAACTTAATGCATATATTTGCGTGTTTTTATGAGTAACACTCAGCAAAACACTCAGTAATTCAAGAGTTAATAGTGATTATTTAAATAATGTTATGATGTTTGCAATTTTTCGCCTCAACGCCATAATCGCGTTGATTCTCAGTCTCAGCCTCGGTATCACTCTCGGTATCGACACTGCCGCGGCGCAATGCAGCTTTGAACTCGAAACCTCGGTTCAAAATTCCAGATGCATGGGCGACGGAACGATTCGCATAAAGCTGAACGGAATTGATCCGAACAACGCTTCAGCTACAATCTCCCTCTTCAACGGCAATTCGGAACTATCGGGTCAGGCAAAAAGTTTCGACCACACGTTCAACGAACTTCCGCCGGACACCTATTCCTACCTCATCAATGTGACATGCGACAGCAAGCAGCTTCCCGTTCAAACCGGAACGCTCACCGTCAGCAGTTCCTACACTCCGCCTGTAATTTTCGTTGCGAGCCACAAGACGAACTCGCTCAACTGCAAGCCGTCGGGACTGATACCAATCTCGGTGCTCAACGGCAAGCCTCCCTATTCCATCAGGATGACAACGTATCCGCCCGAATACGCCGGCGCTCTCAATTTCTCGATCGACACCCTCCAAACCTGCGAAATAGGCGACTTGCCGGCGGGCAATTACGAATTTTCGGTGATGGACGCCTGCAACTATTCCCAGCCCCTCCAAACCGTCATCCATAAAATGAGCGACGATTTCCCGCAAGACGTCTTCGGCAATATGAGTCCGCACGACTGCCAGTCAGCCTACGTCACCCCCAACCACATCGGCGGAGGCGGCGAACTCGCGTTCTACTGGAATACTTACAAAAGTCAGTACTACGATGTGATATTCGTTATCGGCGGAAAGGAGCGCGTCATTCCGGTCACGAACAACGACCCCATACTCATCGACCTTCCCGCGCTTTACCTCGACATGTACAACAGACATGATTCTATCGACGTGCATCTGAGAGTCCGCGGAACCGAGTGCCGGCAGCTCGCGGACAAGATTGCGCTCAATGCCCCGAACAGCCTGACCAACTGGATAACGAACATTCAGTGCGACCACTACGACTGGGTTTTCGACCCCGCGAACATCGCCGCCTGCTCGCCCTACAAATGGGAGCTGTTCGACGCGGACAACGACGTCGTAGTCGAAAAGGGCACATGCGACAACTTCGCGGACACCCTTTCCGGTCTGTTGTTCAACCGACACTACCGCCTCGCCATCACCGACAGCAAGAAGCAGAAGTTCGAATATCTTGAATTTCGACCCGGCTCTCCGCCGGAAATCGGCAAGGTCGATCGGGATAACGGCTGCAATTTCTACTCCCTCACATTCCCCGTTACCAGAGTTTGTTTCCCCTACGTCAAACAGCTCTACAACATCACCGACAGCGTTCTTGTTCTGACCGACACCGTCGCCGCCGACGAATACGACGTCAAGATGATTCTCGGATACGGAAAGAAATACGAAATACGAATCATCGACAACGTGGGCGTCACTTCTTTCGAACACGGAACCGAAGTGTTTTTCCCCGAAGACGGCAAAAACCCCGACCCCGATTCCGACATAATTATCTCTCCCACCGTCGGCTTCAAAATAGAAGAGGACACTTCGAGTTTCGGCTGCAACACCTACGCCGCCGACCTGATAACGCTCGGCGTCTGCCCGCCCTTCACCGTGGAAATAAACAAGGGCGACAGCGTGACCTCCATACAGGGCGTTGACAGCGTGCGCGACTACAAACTGTTCGGTCTCAGATACGACACCACCTACGTCGTCAAGATACAGTATGGCGGCAAAACCTATTCCCCCAGAATACGAACCGCCGCGCCCATTCTCGGCATCCCCTCGAAACAGTCGGGCTACGAGGGCTTCGACTGCTACGACTATTCGTTCTTCTTCACTCCGAGCAACCTGTTTTGCCTTCCCTACCGCTGGGAAGTCTTTGACGCCGAAGGAAAGAGGGTCGAAGCCAAGAGCAACATAACCGAAGTGCGAAAGGAATCGGTCAGACTAAAGTATAACGAGTATTATTCTCTCAAAATCACCGCCGGCAACGATTCGACCTACACGCTCGGCAACATCTTCCGCGGCGCCAACACCTATTCGCCCTCGTTCAAAATCGCCGCCTTTGCCGATTCGTGCAAAAACTCGAACGTGGGATTCATCCAGATATCCGGCACGCTCGATCCGGAAACCCGCATCAAATTCATCGAAGGTCCGCAACGCCCGCCCCACGCCGATACCGTTCTGAAAACCGCCGTCAAAAGCATCTATCCCTTCTCCGCCGACCTGACCCGCCCGCTGACAGCTCCCATAGAATACGGCAACTACAGCTTCGAGATAACCGACAAATGCGGAAAAACCCGCGTCCTCGAAGTCGCCTATCTCAACCGGTTTGAAGTTGTCGACTTTGCCTACACCGAAGAGAAAGTGTGCGGCGGTCCTCTCAAAATCCATCCCTCCGGAATGATTCTGAGAAACGGGACGCCGCTCGACGACGTGTGGTACAAAATCGAAACTCCCGACGGAGGCAGCTCAACAATCTACTCCCGAAACCCCGACGCTCCGGCCTTCGAACTTCTGTACCCCGGACAGTACACGCTGAAAATACAGCGCGGCAACACCGGCAACTGCTACTTCGATTCCATCAGCGTTACGTTCGACAACAATCCGTTCATGCTCTCCGGACGATCGTCGTATGTCTGCGAACCCAACGGCACCGGCAAAATTCATCTCCGCGCCAAAAACGGCGTGCTGCCGTACACCTACGAACTGCTGAGCGTCGATTCCACCCTGTTGGATTCCAACACTCACGGAATGTTCGAGGTCGGAAAACAGGGCGAAACCTACATCGCCCGAATAACCGACGCCTGTCGCGCAAGTTTCTCGTCGAGCTTCAAGATAATCTCCCTCGACCAGGCAACCCTGATAGGCGGAATGTCCGAAACATGCAGCGGCAGCAAAATCGAACTCGCCTGCATGTTCTTCGGCGTGACCGACTATCTCTGGACAACGCCGCGCGGCACCACGTTCGACACCCAAAACATCGAAATAGCCGACGCCGACACCGCCGACGCAGGCAACTATGTTCTCCGAATCCTCGCAACCGGCTGCCTCGACTATACTTACGACACCATGAGCGTCGATGTCGTCGCCGTTCCGCCGCCCGCAATAGCCGACAGCTTCGACTATTGCCTCAATGCGCCCGCAGTTGCGCCAAGCGTCGAGCCGCTCGAAGGCCACGACATACGCTGGTATAGCGACGACGGAACTCTCCTGGATGCCGCCCCGTCGTTCGAGACGAGCAGCGAGGGCAACACTATATATAATGTAGAGCAAATCCACCGGCGTCTCGGCTGCACTGAACGAAAAACCGTTGCCGTTGCCGTCCATCCTCTGCCCGCAATAGATTTCACCGCCTCCGCCGGCGACATCTGCCGCGGCGACTTCCCCGAAATAGTGCTGAAGAATCTCAAAACGAACTGTCTCTACGAAATATTTCCCGACAGCGAACCCGATAGCGATACTATCGCCACCGTCGCCGGACGCGATTCAGTCACTATTGCCATGAACGAACCGCTCGACGAGAACGCCAGTTTCTATATCCGAGTGACCGACTCTCTGTCGTGCCGTTCGCCCGAACTGCTGAAAGTGGACGTCGCAACCGTGTATCCTGAAATATATCCGGAAATCGAAATGCTTCCCGACTATCAGCAACACAAGGAGTACCGTCAGGAACTGTATTCGAATATCGCCAGAGCTGTCTTTTCGCTCGATGGAGGAATTTTGCCCGACGGACTGATTTTGAGTCCTGAAGGACTGATACACGGAACAGCGGCAGTGAACGTTCCGCATACCCAAATCACCGTCGGCGTGCGCGACAGCAAGCTCGGCTGCACCAACACCCGCATCTACCTGCTAAACGGCGAAACCCGCATACCGAAAGTGTTCACGCCCAACGGCGACGGAATAAACGACATCTTCATGGAAGGACACAAAGTGGTGATATTCGACCGGCTCGGCATCGAAATATTCCGCGGCGACAGCGGCTGGGACGGCTCCTGCAAAACCAAGCCCGCCCCCGTCGATATCTACTTCTACAAACTCTATCCCGACGACAAAATCAAGATGACTGCGGGATATGTCGGCTTAGAACGATAGACACGGCAATTACGCATTACGAATTACGAATTACGACCGACTGCGGCCGTACATCCGCAGTCGTAATTCGTAATTCGTAATTCGTAATTCGTAATTCGTAATTCGGTAATGTCTCGAATCCGTTGATAGAGCTATCAACGGATTCGAGACATTACCTCTATTTTCAGCTCACGATTTTAACGCGACGGAAGTATAGCGGGCAGGCGTGTCCCCGCGGCGGCTTCGGTTCGGGCGGTTCGGGCCATTTCGGTCGACCGAAATCGACCGAAATCGACCGAACCGAGACCGCCGCGGGGACACGCCTGCCCGCTATACTTCCGTCGCGTTAAAATCGTGAGTTGAAAATAGAAGACGCGGCATGGCGCGTCCCCGCGGCGGCTTCGGTTCGGTCGATTTCAGTCGACCGAAATCGACCGAACCGAAGCCGCCGCGAAGACGCGCCTGTCCGCTATACTTCCGTCGCGTTAAAATTGTGAGTTGAAAATAGAAAACGCGGCATGGAGACGCGGCATGCCACGTCTCTACAAACGGCGTAACCACAGTATA
>JAITHX010000100.1 GCA_031279735.1 Prevotellaceae bacterium | reverse complement strand
ATAACCGCACAATCCTTTAACAAGGGAATAAGGGTGAATATATGCTGTCCGGAGTCCGCTAAGGGAGCTTTGAAAAATAAGGGTTTTATGGCTTTTCCACACAATTCCCAGTAGAACCTCAATTAAAAAACACGACAGCGCCTATAATTCAAAACGGGGACCGCTCAGATGCGATCCCCGTTCCCTTACAGTAATTGAATCATTTATGAAAAATCAAAACCTTTAATGTTTTGGAACTAATTCCTTTTTCGCGACACGGGCAACTTTCTTTGCAACAGTCTCGACCGGTGTCTTTATTTTCACGGCGCAAAGGTAGTGCGGACTGTTTATTTGTGCAAGTATATTTATGTTTTTTAACATAACATAATATTGGTTTTTTATGTCTCAATTAGCTTGTAACCCTTTGGCGACAGGAGTTTTAGAGCGAAAAAAGGATGATTTTTCGGATTAACACTAATTAACGTGTTTTCCTTCACGTCCGTCGGGCAATTCATAATTCCTAATTCATAATTCCCGAACTTGTTTATCTTTGCGGAAAAATTGAAACGACGAAACGTAGTGCAAACTTTTTATTATGAATAGATACTTAATCATCGTCGGACTGCTTGCCGCTTTGTCTTTCTCCGCAAATGCTCAGTCCTTCAGCGAATGGCGCGACCCGCAAGTCAATGCCGTGAATCGAGCCGCCATGCACGCGAGCTATTTCGCCTGCGAATCGGCCGACGTTGCAATGCGCGGCGCAAAGGAACTTTCCTCCAATTTCATGACCCTGAACGGCAGCTGGAAATTCCTTTGGGTGCGGGATGCCGACGCTCGCCCAACCGACTTCTGGAAAACGGAGTTCGACGACAGGGGCTGGGGCGAGATGCCCGTTCCGGGAGTTTGGGAACTGAACGGCTGCGGCGACCCCATTTATGTGAATATAGGTTATGCCTGGCGCAATCAGTTCGAGAACAATCCGCCGCTGGCGCCTGTCGAGAACAATCACGTTGGGTCGTACCGTCGCGAGGTTCTTGTTCCCGCCGCTTGGAAGGACAAGGATATTATCGCTCATTTCGGCTCCGTGACTTCCAATATCTATTTGTGGGTGAACGGACGTTATGCGGGCTACAGCGAGGACAGCAAGCTCGAAGCCGAGTTCGACCTTACTCCGCATCTCAAGCCCGGACAGAAGAATCTGATTGCCTTTCAGGTGTTCCGCTGGTGCGACGGCACTTATCTGGAGGATCAGGATTTTTTCCGTTTCAGCGGCGTCGGGCGCGACTGCTATCTCTATGCCCGCGACCGGAAACGTATCGAGGACATTCGCGTTGTTCCCGATCTCGACGCCGACTATGCGAACGGCGCTCTGCGCGTCGAACTGCGGCTGAAGGGCGGCGGCGACGTGGAACTGAAACTGCTGGACGCCGAAGGACAGCAGGTTGCTTCGGAAAGCTCGCGGGGCGACGCCGCCGTCGTGATGAAGGTGGAGAATCCGCGCAAATGGACGGCGGAGACTCCTTATTTATATACGCTGCTCGCCGCGATGCGGGGCGGCGGCGAAGTGATTCCCGTCAAGACCGGCTTTCGGAAGATAGAGCTGAAAAATGCGCAAATACTGATCAACGGACAGCCCGTGCTTTTCAAGGGCGTCAACCGGCACGAGATGGATCCCGACTATGGATACGTCGTCTCGCCGCAGCGCATGATGCAGGATATTCGACTGATGAAGAAGTTTAACATCAATGCCGTCCGCACCTGCCACTACCCCGACAACAGTCTGTGGTACGAACTCTGCGACCGCTACGGCATATATGTGGTTGCCGAGGCGAATGTCGAATCGCACGGAATGGGATACGGCGAGGCTTCTCTCGCGCATCGCGCCGACTACCGCGAAGCGCATCTGGAACGCAACCGGCGCAACGTGCAGCGCAATTTCAATCATCCGAGCATCGTCTTCTGGTCGCTCGGCAACGAGGGGGGATACGGAGCGAACTTCGATGCCGCTTACGAATGGATCAAATCCGAAGACCCGAGCCGCGCCGTGCAGTACGAACGGGCGGGAAAAGAGGGTAAAACCGACATCTTCTGTCCGATGTACTACGACTACGGGCAGTGCGCGCGCTACTGCGAGGACGCTTCCGCCGCGAAGCCCTTAATTCAGTGCGAATACGCCCACGCTATGGGCAACTCCGTCGGCGGATTCAAGGAATACATGGACCTGGTTCGCAAATATCCGAAGTATCAGGGCGGATTCATCTGGGATTTCGCCGATCAGTCCCTGCGAAGCACGGGCGCGAACGGAAAGGCGATCTATGCCTACGGAGGCGATTTCAACCGCTTCGACGCCAGCGACGGCAATTTCTGCGACAACGGACTTTTCAGTCCCGACCGCGTTCCGAATCCTCATGCATACGAGGTTGAACGAGGCTATCAGAACATACACACTGCTCTCGCCGACCCGACTGCGGGCGAAATCAAGGTGTTCAACGAATATTTCTTCCGCGACCTTTCCGCTTATCGCCTCGAATGGGAGGTGTTGAAGGAAGGAAAAGTCGTGGAAACCGGAACGGCGGACAATCTGAATGTCGCCCCGCAACAGACTGCTACAATCAAACTGAATCTTGGACTTTCATACCCAATACTCGATACTCGAGAATACCTGCTCAACGTCGCCTACAAATTGAAGCGCAGCGAAGGCTTGCTTCCGGCAGGACACGCTGCGGCGAAAGAGCAGTTGAGTTTGAATCCGCACAAAGCTCCTTCTATGGAGTTGAAACCCATAGAACCAAGCAATATCACGGTATCCGCTCCCGTCGTGCAGGACAGCGACCGGACTTATCTTATCATCTCCGGCGACGCTTTCCGTGTTGAGTTCAACAAGCATAGCGGTTACCTGAGCAAGTTCGAGGCAAGCGGAACGGATTTCATCAAATCGGGCGAAGCCTTGAAACCTAACTTTTGGCGTGCCCCCACCGACAACGATTTCGGTGCAGGACTGCAGCGGAAATACGCCGTCTGGAAGAATCCCGAAATCAAACTGACGTCTTTCAAGCATCGCGCGGAGAACAGACAGATAGTCGTAGAAGCCGAATACGACATGCCGAAAGCCTCTGCCAAACTGAGTCTGACGTATCTCGTCAATAACAACGGCGCCGTCAAAGTTACGCAGAAGCTGACCGCCGACAAGGAAGCAAAAGTTTCCAACCTGTTCCGTTTCGGGATGCAGATGGTTATGCCGCGCAGCTTCGAGACGATAGAATACTACGGACGCGGACCGGAGGAAAATTACATCGACCGTAATCGCGCCGCCGATTTGGGAATTTATCGTCAAAGTGTCGCAGAGCAGTTTTATCCCTACATCCGTCCGCAGGAAAACGGAACGAAAACCGATGTCCGCTGGTGGAAGATGCTCAACGTCGCCGGCAATGGCGTCCGCATTGTTGCCGACGCTCCCTTCTCCGCATCAGCCTTGCACTATACCATCGAATCCTTGGATGAAGGATTGGAAAAACGCAACGCTCATTCTCCCGAAGTAGAAGAAGCCGATTTGACTAATTTCTGCTTCGACAGGCTGCAAGCCGGCTTGGGCTGCGTGGACAGCTGGAGAAGCATCGCCCGTCCGGAATATCAGGTTACATACGGCGATCGCGAATTTACGTTCATCATTGCGCCGATTCGCGCCAGCATCACCGAAACAGAATAAACGTCAGATGAAAGGAGAAATATGAATAGAGCCATGAATAGAAAAATACTTTTAACGGTAATGTGTCTGCTGTGCGGCGCGCTTTTGCCGGCACAGCCGAAACAGAAAAACGACGACCGGCAATACTGGACCAACCTTGCGTATCGCATCGCCACTCCGGTGCTGGAAAACATGAGCCGCGGCGAACTGTCGAAGAACATGCAGCTGGAGTTAAGTCCCGCGTGGGACGGACGCGACCGGCGGGTGTCGTACATGGAAGCTTTCGGGCGACTGATGGACGGCATCGCTCCCTGGCTCGCGCTGCCCGACGACGATTCCGCCGAAGGACGACAGCGCCGGCAACTGCGCGAATGGGCGTTGAAGAGCTATGCCCATGCCGTTGATCCCGACAGTCCCGACTATCTGCTGTGGCGCAGCGAGGGGCAGCCGCTGGTGGACGCCGCATTTCTGGCGAGTTCTTTCCTTCGCGCACCCGAACAGCTTTGGGTGCCGCTGGATACGCTCGTCAAACGACGCTATGTGGAGGAGTTCCAGCAATTGCGCCGCATCGACCCGCCCTACAACAACTGGCTGCTGTTTTCGGCAACTGTCGAGACTTTTCTGATGACGGCGGGCGCGCAGTACGACGCATATCGCATACACAGCGCCATTCGCAAGACTGAAGAATGGTACGTGGGCGACGGCTGGTACTCCGACGGCGAACATTTCGCGTTCGACTATTACAACAGCTACGTAGTCCAGCCGATGTACGTGCAGGTTCTGGAGGAGCTGGTCAAGCGGCGCAAGATCGTGAGACCCGCAACGGAGGAAACCGCCCGCAAACGTATGCAACGCTTTGGCGTCATTCTGGAACGGTTCATTTCGCCCGAAGGCTCGTTTCCGGTGTTCGGACGCTCGATGACCTACCGTCTGGGAGTGTTCCAGCCTCTGGCAATGCTTGCGTGGAAGGGGATTTTGCCCGACGAACTCCCCGAAGCTCAGGTGCGCGCCGCCATGACCGCCGCGATGCGCCGCATGTTCTCGGTTGACGGGAATTTCAACGAAAAGGGATTTTTGCAACTGGGATTCGCCGGACATCAGCCCGCTCTCGCCGACAGCTACACGAACAATGGCAGTCTGTATCTCACCTCGGAGGTGTTTCTCCCTCTGGGACTGCCCGCCGATCATCGGTTCTGGACGGCTCCGGCGCAAGACTGGACGGCAAGGAAAGCATGGAGCGGGGCGGACTTTCCTAAAGACAAGGCAATGCGTGATTGAAACCGTGAAAAAACATGATTGAGATAAAAACAGAAAACGAACTTTTAGAAATCATTTCATAATTCACTGTACAATTCATATTGCACTTAACTTAATTCAGATATTTAACGCATAAAAATAAATCCATATCTAAAATTGAAAGGAAATTATCTAAAATTATAAGTGCCGTTCGCGGCTGATTGAATAGATTTGCACTGATTTATATTGTGTGTTTACTAACGTGACACGATTTATACCGACTGAAAATTAAAAAAGAAAAAAATGCTGGAAACATTGAAAAAGGAAGTATTCGAAGCCAATCTGGAGCTGGTGAAACACGGGCTGGTGATGTTCACTTGGGGCAACGTCAGCGCCATCGACCGAACGCGAGGACTCGCGGTCATCAAGCCGTCGGGCGTGGACTACGACGTTATGACGCCTGACGACATGGTCGTTCTGGACTTGGAAGGAAACATTGTGGAGGGACGGCTGAAACCCTCGTCCGACACTCCCACTCATCTTGTGCTGTACAAGTCGTTCCCGAACATCGGCGGCGTTGCGCACACTCATTCAACCTACGCCACCGCGTGGGCGCAAACCGGAATGGACCTCCCGAACATAGGCACCACGCACTCCGACTATTTCAGGAACAATATCCCCTGCACGCGCGACATGACGGCGACGGAAATAAACGGCAACTACGAACAGGAAACCGGCAGGGTTATCGCGGAACGTTTTCTCGGAACCAATCCGGGAATCAATCCGGAGTACACGCCCGGAGTACTGGTAAGCAGTCACGGACCTTTCACATGGGGAAAGGATGCTGGCGAGGCAGTCCGCAATGCGGCAGTATTGGAGCGGGTGGCGAAAATGGCTTTCATCGCCTGCATCGTCAATCCCGACCTGACAATGAACTGGGAGCTGACCAAAAAACATTTCTCCAGAAAACACGGACCCGATGCGTACTACGGACAATAACCGCCCGTCGCCGCGCGGGATGAAAAAGATGATGCTGGCAACGCTGGCACTCCTGTTTGCAGCCGGCGTCGGGGCACAGGTGCAAAACACGGGCTATCCGATTACTCCGGTGCCGTTCACTTCGGTGAAGGTCACGGGACAGTTCTGGAAGAACCGTCTGGATGCAAGTCGGAAAACGACTATTCCGCTGGCTTTCGGCAAATGCGGGGAAACGGGACGCTACGAGAATTTTCGCAAGGCGGCGCTTCCGAGCGCGGATTATAAGGTCGGGGGCTTCCCGTTCGACGATACCGACGTGTATAAAACCATCGAGGGTGCCAGCTATATGCTGCAAACCTGTCCGGATGCGAAGATGGAAAAGTATATAGACAGCGTGTTGCAGATAGTGGCGGCGGCGCAGGAACCCGACGGCTATCTCTACACCGCCCGAACGATGAACCCCGAACATCCACATCCGTGGGCGGGAACGAAACGCTGGGAAAAAGTGGAGGAAGGGAGCCATGAATTTTACAATCTCGGTCATTTGCTGGAAGGCGCGGTGGCTCATCATCTGGCGACGGGCAAAAGGAATTTTTTGGATATTGCCGTGAAATACGCCGATTGCGTAGCCGAAGCCACAGGCGACAAACCCGGCCAGACGGTTCGCGTTCCGGGACATCAGATTGCCGAAACGGGACTGGCGAAACTCTACGTGCTGACCGGCGAAAAGAAATATCTCGACCTTGCGCGATTCTTCATCGACAAACGGGGCTATACCTCCCGCAAGGACGAGTACAGTCAGGCGCATAAGCCCGTTTTGATGCAGGACGAGGCGGTGGGACACGCAGTCCGCGCCGGCTACATGTATGCCGGAATAGCCGACGTGGCGGCTCTGACCGGCGACACCGCCTATATTCGCGCCATCGACCGCATCTGGGAAAACGTCACGGGCAAGAAACTCTATATCACGGGCGGAATCGGAGCGCGACACGAGGGCGAAGCCTTCGGCGACAACTACGAACTGCCCAACCTGACGGCATACAACGAAACTTGCGCGGCTATTTCCAACGTGTACTGGAACCACCGTCTGTTTTTGCTGCACGGCGACGCCAAATATTACGACGTGCTGGAGCGCACGCTCTACAACGGCGTGATCTCTGGAGTATCGCTGGACGGAGGCGCGTTTTTCTATCCCAACCCGCTGGAATCGGACGGAAAGTATCTGTTCAACGCCGACGCCACGCTGACCCGTCAGCCATGGTTCGGATGCGCCTGCTGTCCGTCGAATATATGCCGGTTTATTCCCTCGCTGCCGGGCTACGTGTATGCCGTACATCACGACGAAATATACGTGAATATGTTCGCGGGCAGCACTGC
>JAITHX010000149.1 GCA_031279735.1 Prevotellaceae bacterium | reverse complement strand
GTCTCGCTCCACCCGTCCGACAGGCACTAACCACTAACCACTAACCACTAACCACTACTCCGTCTCGCTCCACCCGTCCGACAGGCACTAACCACTAACCACTAACCACTAACCACTAACCACTAACCACTAACCACTAACCACTAACCACTAACCACTAAACAGCTACAAACCGCTAAAGCTCACATCGTCGAACAGCAGCGAGGGCATGCGCCACGACGAATTGAGCCGGACATCGTTGCCCACCTCTTGCAGATTTGCCCATAGAGCGAGCAGGTTTCCGGTGACGTTCATTTCGGATACGGGCTTCACGAGTTTGCCTCGTTCCACGAGGAAGCCTTCCACTCCGAACGAGAAGTCGCCGGTGTTGCTGTTGCTGTTGCCGCCGTTGAATCCGGTCACGAGAATGCCTTTCGACAGCGTGGCTGCCAGTCCGTCGAGGTCTTTGTTGCCCGTTTTGAGCGTAAGCACCGAGGCGCCGGAAACGGTGGGAGGCATATTCAGGCGGTTGGCATTGTAGGTGTCGATGAAATAGGTTTGCAGCACTCCGCCTTCTATCACCGCGCGCCGCTGCGTAGCCACGCCTTCGCCGTCGAACCGGCGGGCGCCCTGCGCTTTGGGGAGATGAGGCTCGTCGGCGAGCGTCAGTTTGTCCGACGCGATCTTTTTGCCGAGCATGTCGGCGAGGAAAGAATTTTTCTGCGCCAGCGCTTCGCCGTTCATCGCCGAGATGAGGGGCGACAGCAGTCTGCTCGAGTTCATATTGTCCACCAGCATGGGGTATTTCCCGGATTTGATCTTTTTCTGTCCCAGCTTTTTCATCACGCGCTCCAGCGCTTTGCGTCCTATGCCTTCTTTTTTCAGCTGCTGCCAGAAGAGCGCGCTGTCGTACCACCACGATTCGGGACGAGCGTCGCCGTCGCCCTTAATCGAGACTTCGGCCGAAAGGCTGTACGAGGTCTGCGACTGCTGTCCTTCGAAGCCATTGCTGTCGATCATATAGCTGAACCAGTCGCTGTCGAAATAGTTGGCGGTGACCGACACGATGCGCGGGTCGCTGCCGTAAACCTCTGCCGCCGCCGCTTTTGCGGCGTTCAGCTTGTCGTCGGGGCGAACAGTGTCGAACTGACTGTCGTAGCACTCGTCGAAACTCTCCTTGCCCTTGTAGCAGCGTTCGAGGGGCGGAAGCTGACGGTGGGGATCTTCGGCGAGATAGCGGGTGGAATCGATGGCGTTGCCTATAAACTTTTTCAGTTCGTTCAGTTCGATTCTGTTGGTGGAGTAAGCTCCGTAGCGTCCATCGACAAACAGCGTCGCGCGCATATAGTTCTGCGACGACTGCTGAAGTTTTTCGAGTTGCGTGTTGCGATATTCAAATTCGTTCTCGGTGCCTGTGCCGAGCGATATGCGGCATGCAGAGCAGCCTTTCTGTCGGGCGAAGTCCATCATCTGGCGCGCCAATTGCTTATCTTGTTCCGTTATCATGTTTTGGATTCTTTAATGGTATAAAAAAATTCGTGTTTCTCATTCTGTCTATTCTCCTCCCACAGTGAGCTTTTTCACCAGCACCGACGGCAGCCCCTGAGTGACGGGCATACTTTGTCCGTTCTTGCCGCAAGTCCACGTGCCGTCGTCGAGCTTGAGGTTGTTTCCTACCATAGTGATGTCGGCGAGGGCTTTCGGTCCGTTGCCGATGATGTTGACGTCCTTGATTGGACGGGTGAGCTTTCCGTTTTCGATGAGGTATCCCGCCTTGACGAAGAACGTGAAGTCGCCCGCGCCGATTTGCACCTGTCCGTTGGTGAACGTGCTTGCATAGACGCCGTTTTTCACCGAAGCGATGATTTCCTCCTCCGTAACGTTGCCGTTTTCCATGTAGGTGCATCTCATTCGGGGCATGGGAGTAAAGCGGAACGATTCGCGCCGCCCGTTGCCGGTGGATTCGATGCCGTACTGTCGGGCGCTGATGCGGTCGTGGAGATAGCTGTTCAGCACTCCGCCCGCAACGATATAGGTTTTCTGGCTGGCGGTGCCTTCGTCGTCGAAATTGATAGTGCCGCGGTTGCCGGCGATAGTGCCGTCGTCCACCACGTTGATATGTTCGTTGCACACTTTTTTTCCGAGCAGGTCGGAGAAGATCGAAATGTTCTTGCGGTTGAAATCCGCTTCGAAAGCATGTCCTATGGCTTCATGGAGCAGTATCCCCGACCCGCCGGCCGACATCACCACAGGCAGTTCTCCTCCCTTGGGCTTCACGGCGTCGAACTGCCGCGCCGCGCCTTCGACAGTCTCGCGGGCAATGGTCTCCACCACCTCGTCGGTCAGAAACTCCGCGCCCTTGCGAAAGGAACGCCCGGCATAATAGTTCTCCTTCACTCCCTTATCCTCCATGTTGCACGACGCGGAGAAGGAGACCATAGGCTTGCAGTCGTGACACAGCGTGCCTTCGGAGTTGTAGAAAAGAATATACGAAGTTTCGTCCGACAGCGAGACGCGCACCTTGATCACGCGGCTGTCGAGAGCGAAACACCGGTCGTTGAGTCGCTGCACAAAGGGCGCCTTGTCCTTCACCGTGACATCCTCCCACGAATCGGCTATCGGATAATGATTCTCGAAAGTTCTGCGGCTGACATTGACCGCCGCCGCCGCGCCGGAATTGCCCGAAGCAATACGCGAAGCAGTGCGCGCCGCCTTCAACATTCCGTCCATCGCGATATTCTCGACGTAGGCATAGCCGGTCTGATCGCCGGCAACCACCCGCACGCCCATCCCGAAATCTATGTTGGAATAAGCGCGATTCACCGCTCCGTCCTGAAGCGAAATACTGTTGTAGAACGAATGTTCGAAGAACAAATCGGCATAATCGCCCCCATGTTCGAGCGCCGTCGCCACAACTTTCTTCAAATCGTTTTCCGACACGCCGAAATGCTCCATCATCAGCGCGGTTCCTTCCTTCGTCCCCGTGCCGCACGATTGCAGCAGGCGGGGCATCAGCGTCGCTCCCGCAAGCGCAATTCCGCCCGTTTTTAAAAATTCCCGTCGTTGCATATACATACTTACAGTTTAATTATGAAATATAAATTACACACATTTGCGAATGACAGCCGAAGAATCGCCGATTCCGCGCTCCGGCGCCCATCGCCGCAAAAACGGCGCAAGCTACCACCTTTTTTGCAAAAACGCAAATATGAATTACGAATTACGAATTACGAATTACGAATTACGAATTACGACTGCGGACGTGTCTCGAAGCGGGTCGTAATTCGTAATTCGTAATTGAAAGAAAGAATTAAGGGATGTCGAATAAATAACTTAGCACACAGATGACACAGATTTTACAGATTTACGCGGATTCAAATCCGCGTAAATCTGTAAAATCTGTAAAAACTGTGTCATCTGTGTGCTAAAAATCCGAACTGCATCCCTTTATGTTATTTCGGTGGTGGCGTGAATCCGTTGATCCTATCCCTGAAGGTACCGGTTTTGTAATAAGAAATCAGGTTCTGCTACTAAAGGATTGTGCGGTTCTTCACCGCGTCGCGGTGTTTTTTTAC
>JAITHX010000233.1 GCA_031279735.1 Prevotellaceae bacterium | reverse complement strand
CGGCTCAGTATCTCCGTTTCACTCCACCCGTCCGATAGGCATTAACCATTAACAATTAACCATTAACAATTAATAATGAACCGTCCGATTTTCCGTCAGGCAATTCATAATTCATAATTAGTACTGATGCACTAAATGAAAAATTCATCTTGTAATTAATTGATGTATAATATAATGTGAGGCTTTTTCGATTTTACGATTTGATTTGAGGCTGTGTAATCTTGTGGTTTCAATCATCAAAATCCGCAAGATGCATTCAGGTAAATCCGTGTTTTCGCAAGTGCCGGAATTTATCGGCAAACAGGAGTTCAACAAGTGTACGCTTATGACAGCAGTCGTCGCGTGCACGAATTCGACTGCCGGAATCGGTCCGCACATCGGTATTTCTTCGCACCGGCGAACATCGCAACAGACTTGTTTCATTCGATTTCAGCAATTATCCGATGCGGCTCATTCGCCCGCTTTACGCTGATTGCCCGATTCCGAATATCGGAGATATTAAGCGCTTCTCCGTTCGATAAAACATCTGTTCGATAACTGCTCAACTCCGATACATACCCTCAAATCAAGAAAGAGCCAAACCTCAAAGAGCCGTTTATTTTTAACTGTTAAATTCAATTAACAATTTAGTGCATCAGTACTAATTCTTCATTTTTAATTCTTCATTTCCCGCAGGCAATTCATAATTCATAATTTATAATTCATAATTCAAAAAGGTCGTCCATTGTCACTTCCGACTGTATATCGCGGCTACACGCATTGGGTTTTATGCCGTAAGCAGAAATAAGAGTGGTGTGCACGGACTTTCGGGTTTTGGTTTCATCTTTGAAGACCTGTTTTTTGCGGCGTAAATCGGCGTTCAAATCTTTGTCGATGACTAGTTGGTCATTGTAGAACTTTATTTCGCAAAGATTGACAACCTTGTCGTTGCGATCAATCACAAGGTCGATTTGCGCGCCGTTTTCGCTGTTTTTACTTTGCCAGACGGAGGCACTTGTAAGCACGCCGGCGATGCCGAGTTTCGCCTTGATTTGCTGCAGGTGAGAGAGACACACAAGTTCGAAGGCAAAACCCGTCCATGCTCTGTGCCTTTGGTTGTCAATCAGATGTTCCCATAAATGTTCGTCATTATGCCTTGTGTTTTTAATGAAACGGAAGTAAAACAGCGTAAAGAAATCCACAAGCTGATAGACGCTTTCGCGGGAAGTTTTTCCGAAAGCGTGATATTTGCGAATAAAGCCGCACTGTTCCAATTCTTCCAGCATTCGGGCTGTTCCGGCTCCGTCGAGTATTTTCGCGCCGCCGATCAATTCTTTGCGCGTCAAACCCTTATTTTTCACAGCCAAAGTTTCCGCTATTCTCATGTAGTTCTCCGCATTTGCGAACAGCGAGGCATACAGATTTTCAAATTCGTCCTTTAACACGGCATTGTTCGCGAAAAACAGCAGGTCGATGTTTTGCACAACGCTGTATTGCTTTTTAATCAAATCCAGATAGAAAGGAATGCCGCCCAGAATCATGTAGTATTCCAAAATCTGATGCCGCGTCGCCTCCATATTGTTTTCCGCGAAGAAACTTTCACATTCCGCAAGCGTGAACGGCTCCAGCATGATTTTTTGCGTGACGCGATTGTGCAGACCGCCGTGATTTTTCATGATTTTACTGATAATCCACGAGGTCGCCGCCCCGCACAAAATCAGCAGAATATTCGGTTGCGAAGAAGCCCATGAATTCCAAAAATGCTCCAAAGCCGACACAAAGTCCGAACGCCGCGTGTCTATCCACGGCGTTTCGTCGATGAAGACTACACGCTTGCCGTCCGGCGAATCCTGCATTTCGAGCAGCTGCCGCAGTTGCGAAAAAGCGTCGAGCCAGTCCTCCGCCTTGGGATAAGACGTTCTTCCGTACAGTTCGAGCGACTTTTGAAAGTTTCTCAATTGTTTTTTTGCACTGCCGTTAGCCAAACCGGTATGATAAAACGCGAAACGATTGTTGAAATACTCCTTGATCAAATAAGTCTTGCCAACTCTTCGGCGACCGTAAACCACTGCAAATTCAGGCTTGTTCGATGCCAGCAAAGAGTTCAGTTCCGCCTGCTGCCGTTTCCTTCCAATGATTTTCATATTCGTAAATATTTTTCGCAAAAATCGTAATAAATTATGAATTATGAATTATGAATTATTACTTTTGCGTCATGTGTGAAATGAATTATTTTGGCAGAAAAGCAGGGCGCGGGGACTGCTCCCCGAACATGAATAAAATCGCGGGATTCGCCGCGACGGTTCTCCTGACCGCATTTGTTGCATGCAGTCCGTTGCGGCGCAATGCTCCGGACGAGTCGCTGGCGTCGCTGGCCGAACAGTTTCAGTCGCCGCCGATGCGGTATCGTCCTCACGTCTGGTGGCACTGGATGGGGAGCAATTTCTCGAAGGAGGGAATCGCCAAAGACCTCGAAGCCATGAAGGAGGCGGGTATCGGCGGAGCTACTGTCTTCAACATCACTTCTTCCGTTCAGCACACGCAGGCGCCGATGGAAAACAATCCGTGGCCGGAGCGGACTTTTCGCGGCGAGGCATACTGGGACGCTCTTCGTGGCGCGATGGCGGAAGCGCGCCGTCTCGGTTTGACTATGGGGCTGCACGGCACTCCGGGTTACGCCACTACCGGCGGTCCGTGGATAGCGGAGGAACGCTGCATGAAGACGCTGGTGATGTCCGTTGCGCGAATTTCGGGCGGACGGGAGGTGGAAATGATGCTGGAGCGTCCGGCTCTGCCGCAGTATATCTATAGGTATGTCGCGGAGGGCGTGCCGGGCGAGGAGCCGGGCGGACAGGCAAGCTACTACAGGGACGTCGCGGTGATGGCTGTTCCCGACGGCGACTGTCCCGTTCCGGACGAGGTTCTGGACATTTCCCTGCATCTGGATTCGACCGGACGGCTGAAATGGCAGGCTCCCGCCGGCGCGTGGCTCGTCTGTCGGGCGGGATACGCTCCGACTATGGCTAATCCGCATCCTCTCCCCGACGATATTATCGGGAAAGCGCTGGAGGTGGACAAAATGAGTCGCGAAGACAACGTTTACCACTGGCGGCAGGTGCTCGACCCCCTGAAAGAACACATCGGAGAGTATTTCGGCACGACTTTCACCTACATCTGGGTGGACAGCTACGAATCGGGCGACCAGGACTGGACGCCGGCGTTCCGCGACGAGTTCCGGCGCATGAAAGGCTACGATCCCCTGCCCGCGATGGTGCTGCAGCGCCTGTCCGACAGCGGGACGACGAATCCGAACGCTCGATCCGGCGAATCGCTGAAACTGTTCATGGAGGACTTCAAAGCCGTCAGAAGCCGTCTCTATATCGACAACGGCTGGAAAGTTGCCCGCGACATGCTCCACGAATACGGACTGAAACAGTACTGGGAACCGTACTGGGGTCCTTTCGACCGTCGCGAATCCGCCGCCGTTCCCGACGTTCCCGTCACCGAATTTTGGACGGGCAGCACCGCGATAAACAGCGGGCTTGTCGTTCCCGAAGCCGTGAAAGCCGGCAAAAGGATCATCGGGGCGGAAGCCTTCACCGGACGTCCCCGCAACAGCCGCTACACCGAAGACCCCGCGTTTATGAAACGTTCCGGCGACATCGGCTTCGCTTCGGGCGCAAATCTCTACTTTCTGCATCACTGGGTGCATCAGCCTTTCGACGACCGTTATCAGCCCGGCATGGGGATGGGCTGGTGGGGATCGCACTTCGGACGGCATCAGACATGGTTCAAGCCCGGCAAGGCGTTTTTCGTCTATCTTGCCAGATGCCAGATGCTGCTGCAGCAGGGCGAGCATGTTCTCGACGGAGTGAAAAACATTGCGCACAGGACTGTGCGCGACGCGGAAATATTCTTCGTTGTCAATCCTTCCGATGCGCCCGTCGCCAAAACTTATGCCTTTCCTGTCAGCAACCGCGCGCCCGAACTTTGGGACGCTTACAGCGGCACGATACGCCAAACAAACCGCTGGCGAGCCGACGGCGATTCGATTCGCTTGGACTTGAAACTTGAACCGGACGAATCCGTATTCGTCGTTTTTCCGAAAGATGCGAAATGCGCTTACGAGAAACTTCGGCTGCCGGCAATGGAGATACGCGAGGAAAAAGTTCTGGCGGAGATAAGCGGCGCATGGAAAGTCCGCTTTCAACCCAAACTCGACACGGAGTTCAGCCGCGAGTTTCCCGCCCTCGTCGATTTCAGCAAACATGCGGATACGCTGATAAAATATTTCGCAGGCACGGCAAGCTACGAAAAGAACATTCGCGTTGATGCGGACGCTCTCGGAAAGAACAAACGCATCCTGCTTGATTTGGGCGAAATGCACGACATCGCCGAGCTGGAAGTCAACGGAAAGTCAGCCGGAACGCTTTGGTGTCCGCCCTACAAGACGGATATTACTCCGTATCTGAAAAAAGGCGAGAACAGAATCACGGTACACGTTACCGTCAATTGGGCAAATCGACTGATAGGCGACGAGCAGCACCCTGCGGACTTCGAGTGGGGACGCGACCGAGGCGAAGAGGGACGGGCGATGAAAGCCTTTCCCGAATGGTTCGTCCGAAACGAGCCGCGCCCCTCGCAGGGACGGAAAGCGTTTACAATTTGGTATTACTTCCGGCGGGATTCGCCGCTCTATCCGGCAGGGCTGATTGGACCGGCGAAACTCTTGTCGCAAACAATCGCCGACGAAGCGCTCGCAAACGTGCCGGAATGGAAACGCAAAGCCGATACCCGAATTGAGCAACACCGCAAATCCGACGTTAATGTTCGGGTTACTCTTAACGGCAAACCGGTTTCGGGAGCAAGCGTTGAGGTGGAAATGCTGGAAAACGAATTTCTTTTCGGATGTTACGCCGATTCGTGGGGAGTAGCCGCCGCACAGCCGGACAACGAAACCTGCAAGCGTCTGTTTGCCGAACTGTTCAATTACGCCACCCTGCCTTTTTACTGGGACTATTGCGAACCGGAAAAGGACAAACCCCTATACGCTCGCTCCGAAGAAGTTGCCGCATGGTGCGCTGAACGCAACATCCGCGCCAAAGGACATCCGCTTATCTGGAACAAAGAGCCGGCATGGACAAAATCGTTTACGGACAAAGAACTGTATCAACGCTTGGTGAATCGCGCCACAGAATGTACGGAGCATTTCCGTGGAAAGATAGACTGTTGGGACGTAATCAACGAAATAGTTACCTGGAAAAACAAAAAGGAAACCGCACCGAGAGTCAGTTCA
>JAITHX010000079.1 GCA_031279735.1 Prevotellaceae bacterium | reverse complement strand
TTGATCCGCAATCTTCAAGCCCCGACCGGCCGCCGGGAGCGTACCCGCCGTTCATTCGTCCATTCGGCCCATCGTCCGTGTCTGGCCGTCCCGCTCGACTCCGGACCGCTCCCTGCGGCCGGACGGTCATTGAAGATTGCGGATCAAGTCCGCAAGACCCGCAATCTTTTCCATCTCCCGAACACTCCTCCGCTCTCCCCGCCGTCCGCAGGTCATTTCAAGTAACAGTTTTGCAAAAAAAATGCGACAGTCCAGTTTGCGACACAACCGGAGTTCTGAAATTGTTAATTGTTAATGCCTGTCGGCTCAGTATCTCCGTCTCCCTCCGCCCGTCCGACAGGCATTAACCATTAACAATTAACAATTAACAATTAAATTCATAATTATTATTACCTTTGTCGTTGATTTTGAATTTAGGGATAAAAACAGTCATTATGAAATGGGAAATAGCAATAGTGTTTATTATTGCGAGTATTGCGGCATCGGCTCAAAGGACGCAGACTGTACGCGGGAAAATACTCGATCTGCAAACGGGCATGCCTGTGAGCGGCGCGGCGGTATCGCTGCAAAACGACGAAAAACATGCGGTGAGCGGCGACGACGGGACGTTTGTCCTCGAAAACATTCCTGCGGGACGCCGGAGCTTCGTCGTTCGGCACGCGGGCTACGAACGGCAGGAACTGCCAAACATCTCGGTTGACGCGGGAAGGGACAACCGGCTGGAGGTCTTGCTCGAACCGGCTGTGTTTCTGATGAACGAAGTTGTGATAGAATCCGCGAAGCCGAAGAATCGTCCCACGAACGAAATGGCATCCGTCAGTGCGCGATCCTTCTCGGTCGAGGAAACCGAACGTTATGCCGGAAGTCTGGGCGATCCCTCGCGAATGGTGACGAACTATGCCGGCGCAGTGTCGGCGGGCGACCAGCGCAACGACATCATCATCAGAGGCAACTCGCCGATGGGGGTTCTCTGGCGGCTCGAAGGTCTCTCTATTCCCAATCCCAACCATTTCGGAGCGGTGGGAACGAGCGGCGGTCCGGTGGGGATGTTGAACAACAATCTGCTGAAGACGTCCGACTTTTATACCGGCGCCTTTCCTTCCGAATTTGGCAACGCTCTTGCCGGCGCTTTCGATGTGCGTATGCGCGAGGGCAGCGTCGAAAAATACCGGTTTGTAGGGCAAATCGGGTTTAACGGATTCGAGCTGGGAGCCGAAGGTCCTATTTCCAAGAAGCGTAAGGCTTCGTTTCTGGTCAACTATCGCTATTCGACCCTTGCGGTGTTCAACGCTCTGAAAATCGACATGGGGCTTGGGCAGGCTATTCCGCAGTATCAGGACATTTCGTTCAAGCTCAGTCTCGGCGAAAGCAAGCGGGGCGAATGGTCGCTGTTCGGAATCGGCGGCACGAGCTACATAGAACTCCTCGACGAAAACGACGAAAACAGCTCATGGTCTTACGGCTTTACGGGCCAAAACACCTACTTCGGCTCGGATCTGGCAGTGGTCGGACTGAGCAACCGGCGCATCCTGTCGGACAATACGACGCTCGAAACAAAACTCTCGTACCAGATGCAGCAGACACGGACTAAGATCGACACTTTCGCAATGTCGCGCGAATCGTCGCCGCAATATCGCTCGCGGCTGGGCGAAAACAAATATGTGCTTTCAAGCAAATTCAAGACAAGGATAAACCCGCGCAATACGTTTGCCGGCGGACTGACGTTCAATCTGCGACAGCCTCAGCTCGACGATTACATCCATACTCCCGCCGGCACAGTCACCTTGCGCAACAGCCGAATCCTCGCTTCCGACCTCGAGGCATTCGTCGAATACAGGGCGCGCCTCTCCCGTCGCCTCAATCTATACGCCGGCTTGCACTACGCCCGTCTGTTTTTCAACGGCACCGGAGCGCTCGAACCGCGTTTCGGCATAAATTACAGACTGAACGACCGCGACGAATTTAACTTCGGCTACGGTCTGCACTCCCAGCAGCAGTCGTTTCTCTTCTATCTTCTGGAACTGAAACGACCCGACGGAACCGTAGAAATGACCAACCGCAATCTCGGCTTCAGCAAAAGCCACCACTTCGTTGTCGGCTACGACCGGCGGCTGAACGACAATCTGCGACTCAAACTCGAAGCCTACTATCAGCATCTTTTCCACATTCCCGTCACGGCAACCGATTCAACCTACTCCATACTGAACGCCGGCGACAATTTCTATATCCCCGAAGTCCACCGGCTGGAAAACAAAGGCTCCGGCAGGAACTACGGTGTAGAACTGACTTTTGAACAGTTCTTTTCGGGAAACTACTACTATCTGCTCACCGCCTCGCTCTTTGAATCGAAATACAGGGGAATGGACAACATCGAAAGAAACACCGCGTTCAACGGCAACTTCTCGCTCAACGCACTGTTCGGCTACGAATGGAAAATCACCGACCACCTGCGTCTCGTTTCCAACATTCGCGGCGTATGGAACGGAAGCAAACGTTACATACCCATAGACCTGAACGCTTCCGGAATCGCGGGACAAACGGTGTATCTGAAAGCCGAAAGCTACCGAAACCGTCACGAGGACTATCTGAAAATAGACCTGAGAGCCGGAATAAAGCTGTATCAGGGCAAAGTCACCCACGAGTTCGCAATGGACCTGCAAAACCTCACCGGCAACAAAAATATCCTCATGCAAAGCTACGACAAAAGCCGAGGCATCATCAAGGACGAATATCAGTCGGGGTTCTATCCGATGGCGCTGTACAGAATACTTTTTTAGTTTAGGGTATGGGGGTTAGAGATGTGTTAGAAATAACTTATGGTTCTACCGGGAATTGTGTGGAAAAAGGTTGCGTGTTTTTTCACCGCGTTGCGGTGTTTTTGTAACGCAAGGGGCGCAGAGGCTTCGCAAAGGGCGCAAGGGCTTCGCGTCCTTTGCGAAGGGCGCGCGGTTAGGGATGTGTTAGAAATAACTTATAAGGGATGCAGTTCGTTTTTTTAGCACACAGATGACACAGATGACGCAGATGACACAGATGACGCAGATTTTACAGATGACACAGATTTTACAGATTTTACAGATTTACGCGGATTTGAATCTGTGTCATCCGCGTCATCTGTGTGCTAAGTTATTTCTAACACATCCCTTACCCTTACCCTATACCCTATACCCTTACCCTATACCCTATACCCTAAACGATAAACGATGAACGATTCACCTCAGCTGGGCAAGCATCGCGCACGCGAAGCGAAAACGCTTGCTCTTATGATCAATATCTATTGCCGCAACAAGCATCGCGCCGACACGACGCCGTGCGGCGAATGTGCCGAACTGTTGCGCTATTCCATGCGCCGTCTGTCGAACTGCACGTTCAGGGAGCGGAAACCCGCCTGCTCGAAATGTAGTGTCCACTGTTACGCCGCAAATCAGCGCAACCGTATTCGCGCCGTGATGCGCTACGCGGGACCCCGAATGATATTCCTGCATCCGATATTGACTATAAATCATTTGTTACGGTGACGTATCAATTACGAATTACGAATTACGAATTACGACCTTCGGAGACGCGATAAATCGTGTCCCCGCGACGGCTTCGGTTCTGTCGATTTCTGTCGATTTCGGTCGACAGAAATCGACAGAAATCGACAGAACCGAAGCCGTCGCGGGGACATGCGCTATGGTATAATATCTGCAATTGCAGGCGTAACCGCTATAAGCGTTTTGGAGCGCGAGATCATCGGGACTATGTGTTCGAGGTCGCTGTTGCGCAGTCGCACGCAGCCTTCGGTGGCTCTCGATCCTACGGTTTCGGGCAGATGGGTGCCGTGGATGCCGATGTGATAGTGTTCTTTGAAACGGATGAAGTATTTTCCGTAAGTGCCTTTTATTCGTCCTTTTCCGTCCTTAAAGTCGTAGTCCCATTCGGAGGCGTCGTGAATTGCGTAAACCGAGAAGATGCCTTCGGGGGTGCGCTTGTCGCCTTCTTTCTTTTTGTTGCCCGGATTCTTGCCCGTAGCCATGGGCAGCGCGAGTATCTGGAAGTCGTGCAGTCGGATCATTCGCAGTTTCATGTCCTGCTTGGAGACGAGGATAAAGTCGGTTTTCGTTCTGTCGTTCCGTTTTGTGCTGTTGTCGGAAGTGTCGTAGAGCATAATTGTTCCGGCGGAAGGAATGTACAGCAGTTCCGCTTCGAGGGGAACGCGGCTTTGGATTTT
>JAITHX010000151.1 GCA_031279735.1 Prevotellaceae bacterium | reverse complement strand
CGCAAACTTTGTCCGTTTTAGCCTTTTCCGTGTCCTTACCCCGTGACAAAAATATACTCTGCTTTTATTTAATTTGCTGCTTTATAGCTTTTTTGACCTCTTGCTGTCTCCCTTTGTCTACATAACCCTTTTAAGGTTCGAGAATTCTTAATTCTTAATTGACCATACGTCCGTCAGGCAATTCATAATTCATAATTTATAATTCATAATTCCTATAACGGGTATCTGCGCCGGATAATCCGTCGAAATTTCGCCGGAAGTTCTTTCAGGCGTAGCGGTTTGTCCTGCGGACGGGTCTGTTTCTGATTGATGTCGCCGAGCAGGCTCCAGCTCCGGGTAAATTCTTTCGGTTCGGATGCCGGCAGGTCGTAGCGAGTGAAGTCGATCACTTCTTCCGGCGCGTTTTTACCGGCGTCGCTCAACAGAGCCAGCCTGAAACTTTTGTTCATGAACCAGCGAATCTGCTTGGTGCTGTCCGAATCGCTGATGCCCGATCCCCGCTTTTCGACGAAACGGTAGTCGAACGAATTTTCCCTGAACTGTTCGCGCCAGAGCAAGCCGAACTCCCCTTGAGTGATGACCCGTGTATCAGGCCAGCGTCGCCTCACTTCGGCAAGCCATTCCGTCAGACCGGAAACTTCGACGGGCAGAAAGAGTTCCCAGTTGCTCGTGACCCACGCGAAACCGTTAGTCGAGAAATTAGGTTCGTCGAAATGCAGAGCGGTAGTGTGGAGCATCTGCCGCAATCCTTTTTCACGGCCCAGAAAGAGCAGGGTTTCTATCGGACCTACACCCATCCGACAGTTGTAGGACTTTCCGTTGCGCATGCCGCCTTCGTGGCGGGCGGCAAGAAAATCCACAGTCCAGCCGTCGAGATTAACGCAGTCGATAAAGTCGCGAGCGCCTTGCGCGGGCTTGCAGAAATGTTCGCGCGAAGGATAGTAAGGGTAGCAAACCGACCCTTCGCCGTCCTGATTGTCGATGGAGTACTGACTCCAGATGTTTCCCTGACAGACATGAATCCCCTCCTCCCTTGCCAGATACTCCAGATTGGGCGCCGCAAGGAAACCGGCTATCACGCTCTTCGGACGGAATCCTCCGCCGACCATACGGCTGATGCCTGCCAATCCGTCGCGGAAATCCCTGTTCAACTGTTCGACATCGTTGTAAACATTGGCGAAATAACTGTGCGGCATAAGCGTAACGTCGTCGCCGTACTGATAGTGATAGCCGACTATCATCCGGCGTATTTCAACAAAATCCGGAGTAGTGTCGTGCAGCGCCTTCCAGCTTATGCCCCATGTCATGCGGGCATCCGGGAAACCATTTTCAAGGGCGTCGCGAAACTCCCTGACCCGCGCGGGGGTAATAGCCCGATAATGCTTCTCGTCCTTCAGCTCCCCCCGTCGCACGCCGACACCGGCGTTGTCCGTGCGCGTCGTCTCAATGTGGTTGACGCAAATCTCGGTGTTGAAAGTCAGAAACCGATGTCCGAACAGTTTGTCCGGTACACGGGCGCGCTCCGCTTGCTGTCCCGCAGCCGGAAACAGCGTGCAGAAACACGCAAGCGCAGAACAAAACAGACTCATATTCCGCAACGCGGCGCGACGAAAATCCGCAAGCGCCGAAAGGATTAACGCCGTCCCGAACAGTCCGGCACACAAGATTCCATCGTCTTCCACCCTCTTGACGTTCTTGCCGACGTGCAGGGTCATATATTTCCAAGAGTTCATCTTCATTGCAATTACGAATTACGAATTACGAATTACGTCCGGCTTCGGTTGTACAGCCGCAGGTCGTAATTCGTATACTTCCGTCGTGTTAAAATTGCGGGATAGCAGCACGATGTAGAGACGCGATTTATCGCGTCTTGGAGACGCGATAAATCGCGTATAAATCGTGTCTCTGAGACGCGATAAGGGATGTGTTAAAAATAATTTAGCACACAGATGACGCGGATGACACAGATTCAAATCCGCGTAAATCTGCGTCATCTGTCACATCTGTGTGCTAAAAACCCGAACTGCATCCCTTATAAGTTATTTCTAACACATCCCTAAATCGTATCTCTGAGACGCGATAAATCGCGTCTCTACATCGCCGCTGCTATCCCGCAATTTCAGAACCCCAGAAGTGGATAAGCTCTTACATCTAATCCATACCATTTTATGAAAAGCATACCGCAAAATGATACTATCGCAAAATAATCCGCTTAACATGTCGCCTGAAAGCCCCTTAATTAGCGGTTAGCAGTTAGCGGTTAGTGCCTTTCGGACGGGCGGAGTGAGACGGAGACACTGAGCCGACAGGCACTAACCACTAACCACTAACCACTAACCACTAATCACTAACCACTAACCACTAACCACTAAATCGTGCAATCCTCGACAATCTTCCGGAGAAATAGTCGCAGTCGTGACGCTGGTCGAATTTTTCCGCCAGCGTTTTAGCTATCGAGTAATAATAGTCGTACAGGATGCGCGGGACATAGCTGCCTTCCGCTTCGTACCACGGCAGGGCGGCATTGACCGAGAGCGTGCGCGGGTTATCGTCGTTGAGCAGAGGAAGCACGTTCATGGAGAAAAGAAAATCGTAGAAATCTTCGCTGTCGATATTCCAGTGGGCATACTGTTCAAAGAGCGCCCAAGCCTTTTCTCTGTCGTGACCGGCAAGAAATCCGATCATTTCCGATATTTCCACCGCGCAGGCAGTGTCGGTTTCGTCGCTGAGGATCATTTCCGCAAATTCGTTTTCGGCTTTCAGAAAATATTCCAGAGCCTTGTCGTGCAGTCCTGCGAGAGCGAAATATTTCATGCAGGTGCAATATGCCGAGAAAGGCATGTGTTTGCATGTAACGGCTTTGGTGAGCATTTCGGAGCCTGCGGCGATAGCCTTGTCGAAGTTGCCTCGGCGCATTTCGAGTTCCACGTCGTCGTCGAGTTCGCAGGCGCGGCAATTCGACATGCGGTCTCTTATTTCCTTGTTTCTGGCTTCGATCATTTCGGCGGCTTCGTCGAGCCGGTTGAGGAAGAAAGCCGAATGAACGCGAAACGAATAATAAGGTCTCAGGCTGTAGCCGTTGCGCAGAAGTCTGTCCTTAAAATCTTCGGCTATGCTGTCAACCAGGCTGGGCGAGACATCGCTGTTGCGTCTCACCGAGCCGAGCATCCATTTGTATTCCCAGAGGAAGTCGTCCTCGTTAAATTCGCCCGGGTGGTTGTCGAACGCATCGAGAATCCACGTGAAGGCGTGCAGACCTTCCTTGCAGCGCGAAGTTTTCTTTTCCTCGAAAATGAGTTCGAGGCGAAGGTCGAAGCCCCAGTGAATGTCGCGGTTGGCGTCGGCGAGACTTATCGCCTGCTTGAGTGCTGCGATTCTGTCGGCTGCCGACGCGAGTTTGTCGCGCTGCAGGAGAAATCTCTGTATCTGCAAAGCGTAGTTCATGTCTCAGTTAGTCCTCCGCCTCCTTGATTTTTTCTCTTATTTTGACTTCGAGTTCATCGTGGAGTTCGGGATTGTCGAGGAGCAGTTTTTTGAGGGCGTCGCGTCCCTGACCGAGCTTGGTTTCGCCGTAGCTGAACCACGAGCCGCTTTTTTTGATGACGTTCAGTTCGGTGCCGAGATCGATTATTTCGCCTAATTTCGAGATCCCTTCGCCGAAAACCATGTCGAACTCGGCTTTTCGGAACGGAGGCGCCATTTTGTTTTTCACCACTTTCGCTCTTGTGCGCGATCCCCAGTGGTCGTCGCCTTCCTTGAGCGAGGATATTTTGCGGACGTCGATGCGGATGGAGGCGTAGAATTTCAGGGCGTTTCCGCCGGTGGTCGTTTCGGGCGAGCCGAACATGACGCCGATTTTGTCGCGCAGCTGATTGATGAAGATGCAGCAGGTGTTTGTCTTGTTGATTGTTCCCGCAAGTTTGCGCAAAGCCTGCGACATGAGGCGGGCTTGCAGTCCCACGTTTTTGTCGCCCATGTCGCCTTCAATTTCCGACTTGGGCGTAAGCGCCGCGACGGAATCTATCACCACAATGTCCACCGCGCCGGAGCGAATCAGCTGGTCGGCTATTTCGAGCGCCTGTTCGCCGTTGTCGGGCTGGGAGATAAGCAGAGTGCTTACATCCACGCCGAGTTTCACGGCGTATGAGCGATCGAAGGCATGTTCGGCGTCGATGATAGCCGCGATGCCGCCAACCTTCTGAGCCTCCGCGATGGCATGAATCGCGAGAGTGGTTTTGCCCGACGATTCGGGACCGTAGATTTCCACCACTCTGCCGCGCGGATAGCCTCCGATGCCGAGGGCGTTGTCGAGTCCGATGGAACCCGAGTGGATAATTGGCACATCTTCGACCGCCTTGTCGCCCATTTTCATTATGGTGCCTTTTCCGTAATCCTTTTCTATCTTTTCGATTGCGGACTGAAGGGCTTTCAGCCGTTCGTTCTTGGTGGCGTCGGGATTTTTTTCTTCTATGCTTTTAGCCATGATTATTGTTCGTTAAATTTTTGTTTTGTAGAGTTCGGGATTGAGATTCGGGTCGTTGTACATTTTCATCTGCTTGTAGGTTTTCATGTACTTTCGTCCTTCGGCGATATCTTTGAGGAGCAGGTCTATTGCGTTCGACAGGTCAGCCTGCTGTTCTTCGAGAACGGAGAGCTTTTTCGCGCAAGTTTCTCTGTGTTCTGCCGAAGCGTCGATTCTCAGGGTTTCGATTCTCATGTGATGGATTTTCAGCGCGAGAATCGACAGGCGATCGATAGCCCATGCGGGAGTTTCGGTGTTGAGCGTGGCTTCGGGCGAGGGTTCGACGCCGCAGAAAAAGTCGATAAACCAAGCGTCGATCATTTCCACGAGATCGGTTCTGTCCTGATTGGACTTGTCGATTCGTCGCTTGACTGATAGGGCGTCGGTCGGATCAATGTCGGGATTCCGGATAATGTCTTCGAGATGCCACTGCACGGTGTCGATGCTGTTTTTGAGATAGAGAAAACACTCGATGCCCGGCGGGGAATAGGGATTTAGAGGCGTAATGTCAACGTTGTCGGTAAGATGATAGTCCCGTATGGATCTGTTGAAGACTTCGAGCAGCAGGGTCGATTCAGGCAGAGTTGAAAGGTTCATGTTTTGCGTTTATTTTTGACGTACGAACAGACGGTTGATGAACTCTCTGAAATACTCCTTTCGTTCGGGTTTGACGTCGATGTCCTTGATTTCGTTTTCGACTGCTGTAAAATATTCTCTCACCTTTTCTTCTGCACAGGATTTGACCTTCAGTTCGTCGTAGAGCCTCTTCACGCGATCGTACTTTTCGACAACGGGCAGCCCTTCCGTATTGTTGAGCAGCGACACGAGTTCCTTCTTCTGTTCGCCCTTTGCCAGATACAGGGCGGAGATGAGGAGATAGGTCTTTTTGTTGTTCGCTATGTCGAGACCCGTGTCCTTGCCTGTTTTTCTCGAATCGGAATAGGAATCCAGGATATCGTCCTGAATCTGGAACGCCATGCCGAGATTCATGCCCATGCGGGAAAGCCGTTCCACGTCGGACTGGGGCGCGCCTCCGAGTATCGCGCCTATTTTCGTGCTCACCGAAATGAGCGAAGCGGTTTTGAGTTCTATCATTTTCAGATAGTCCTCCTCCGTCACTGTGGTTTTCGTTTCGTAGTACATGTCGCAATGCTGTCCTTCGCAAACGTTGGTTGCCGCCTTGTTGAAATTGGTCAGAATTTCGTGTAGCTTTGCTGTGTCGGCATAGCACAGCAGCTTGTAGGCTTCGATACACATAGTATCGCCCGATAGGATCGCGGTATTGATGTTCCATTTCTTGTGGATGGTCGGTTGATTGCGTCTCAGGTCCGCCTTGTCCATGATGTCGTCGTGGACGAGGGTGAAGCAATGGAACACTTCAATTCCCGTTGCGGGAAGAATGCATTTGTCCGTCATTCTGTCGGTAAACAGGTTGCACGACAGCAGCGACAATATGGGTCTTATTCGTTTCCCGCCGATGGAAAGGCCGTAGAACACGGGCACATACAAGTCCAGAGTATGTCCGCTGTGTATGCCTTTCAATGATTTTTCAACTAATTCTTTTAAATCTTCTGATGAATACATTCGCACGTAATATTTATTCTCTTAAGAATTTTAAACACAAAGGTATTGTTTTTTTTTTATATGCAAATCAAAATTATTTCTATGATTATTAACTGCATGTATTTTTTTTATTTTTTTATTATCCTGACAGTAAGGAAAAAACATTGCGGAAAGCAATTCTGCATTTTTTTTTTTCAAAAATACTAAACGCTTTATCTGATAGGGTATAGTGTATACCCTCAGATCATCAGGCTGCATCCTCGCGTTTCGCTTTCGTCGAATCGTCCGAGCACTTCGAAGCTGCCGTCGTCTCGCGCAACGCCGAGGTCCTGCGTTTCGACGAACGAGCAGGAATAGATGTTGGCGAGGTCGATGACGTTTATTCCGCCCGTCGAGCCGTTCGGGGCGCGGAGGAAGGGATCGCGCGGGTCGCGAACGGCGATTTTCATCCACGGGGGAGTGCGATACAGTCCTCCGTCGGTCGAGTAGGCTTGCGACAGGAGTTCGGTCATTCCGTATTCCGACGCCACTGCGCGGGTTCCGAATCCGGCACGAATCAGGGCGTGAAGTTCTTTTCGGGTCGGTTCTTCGCGTCGTCCTTTCATGCCTCCGGTTTCCATCACGATGAGGTCGGGGAAGTCGATTGTGTATTTTTCGGCGAAGTCGAGAAGGGCGAATCCCACGCCGAGCAGAATTGTTGGCGTTTGCGTGTCGCGGAGGCTGAGGAGCAGGTCGCGGAGTTTGCGGTGTTCGTTCAGGAAGAAGCCGGAGCGGGGGCTGCCGGAAGTCTCTGCAAGTCCGCGCGCCATTTCGACGAGCGACGAGCCTCCGCGTTCGAGATACGAGGGAAGCAGCGCGGCAATGACGCGCTGCGGCGGGCTGCCGAAAAAGCGGCGAAAGCACGACCGGTAGCTTCGTTCGTATATGCCGAGGTCGGCAACGAGGTGCCGGCTCGGAACGGTGCCGGCGGTTCCGCTGCTCGTGAATATAGCTTGTGGCGGAGTTGATGCGGCATACACTTCGCGGGTCTTGAAAAAGGCTATCGGAAGAAAGGGTATGTCGGCGGCGCGTTCGACGCGGAGGTCGAGCAGGTCGGCGTATTGCCGGTAAACCATGCAGTGTTCGTACTGGAACCGAAAGTAGTCGAGCAGTATTTCGTCGTTCATTTCGGCGGCGCCGTCGAGCAGGCGATTCAGATGCCTGTCCAGATGTTGAGCCAGATGTTTCATTTTCTTTTCCTTTATTTATCGGTTCGCGAAAAAACGGACGAAAGTACTAATTAATTATGAATTATAAATTATGAATTATGAATTGCCTGACGGAAAGTCGGACAGTTCATAATTAATTGTTAATTGTTAATTGTTAATTGTTAATGCCTGTCGGACGGGTGGAGGGAGACGGCAATTAGTGGTTAGTGGTTAGTGGTTAGTGGATAGAGCCTGTCGGACGGGTGGAG
>JAITHX010000143.1 GCA_031279735.1 Prevotellaceae bacterium | reverse complement strand
CGCAAAATCCTCACGGAAGCCTCCATCGACTACGATCTTAAGGTTAAGGACTGGAACGACGAACAGGTCACGAACATCCGAAACATCATCGGACAGAACTACAAGATAGAAGGCGAGCTGCGCTCTTCCATCCAACTGAACATAAAACGACTGATGGACATAGGATGCTATCGCGGCATTCGTCACCGTCTCGGATTGCCCGTTCGCGGACAAAGCACTAAAAACAACGCTCGTACCCGAAAGGGAAAACGTAAAACCGTTGCCAACAAAAAGAAAGCAACTAAATAGTTAATTATAAATGGCTAAAAGAACAGTTCAAAAAAAGAGAGTGGTTAAGGTGGAATCACTGGGACAAGCCCACATCCATTCCACTTTCAACAACATCATCGTTTCGATGACCAACAGCGAAGGTCAGGTTGTCAGTTGGTCTTCCGCCGGCAAAAAAGGATTCAAGGGATCGAAGAAAAACACTCCCTACGCGGCGCAAACCGCCGCAACGGAATGCGCGAAAACTGCATTCGACTTGGGAATGAGAAAAGTGAAAGTATTCGTAAAAGGCCCCGGCGCAGGCAGAGAATCCGCAATCAGAACAATCACCGCTACGGGAATAGAAGTAACCGAAATCGTTGACGTTACTCCAATTCCTCACAACGGATGCCGCCCTCCGGGTCGTCGCCGCGTCTGACGGACGACAGGAAATAATACAGTAAAACAAAAAGAAATAACAATTAAAATATTAACAATAAAAATAAATGGCAAGATATACCGGACCAAAAACAAAGATTGCGCGCAGATTCGGAGAACCGATATTCGGATTCGACAAAAGTTTTGAACGTAAGAATTATCCTCCGGGACAGCACGGGGTATCGAAAAAACGCAAGAAGGTTTCCGAATACGGAACACAATTGCAGGAAAAGCAAAAGGCAAAGTACACCTACGGTTTGCTCGAACGCCAGTTTCGCAACCTCTACGAAAAAGCTTCGCGCATGAAGGGACGCAAAGGCGAAAATCTCATTATGTTGCTCGAAAGCCGTCTGGACAACACCGTTTACCGTCTGGGAATAGCTCCCTCGCGGCCTGCGGCGCGCCAGCTCGTGTCGCACTGTCACATCACCGTGAACGGCAAAGTATGCAATATTCCTTCGTTTTTGTTGGCACCCGGAAGTGTGGTGGCGGTGAGAGAACGCTCCAAATCATTGGAAGTAGTCAGAGATTCTCTCGGTTCCGCTCTGAAAAGCCGCTACTCGTGGCTGGAGTGGAACGCCGACAGCCTGTCGGCAAAATTCCTGAACAGACCTGAACGAACGGAAATACCTGAAACAATCAACGAACAGCTGATTGTTGAACTTTACTCCAAATCGTAATAAAATAAGACAAGAGGAATATTATGGCAATATTAGCATTTCAGAGGCCTGAAAAGGTTATTATGCTTGACGCGGACAATGCGTTCGGCAGGTTTGAGTTTCGACCGCTGGAGCCGGGCTACGGCATCACGGTCGGAAACGCCCTCCGCCGCATTTTGCTTTCATCGCTTGAAGGCTACGCTATAAGCTGTATTAAAATTGCAGGTGTCGATCACGAGTTCACAACGATTCCGGGCGTAATCGAAAACGTTGTCGAATTTATTCTGAATCTGAAGAAAATAAGGTTTAAAAGAATCATCGACGGAGTGGAAAACGAAAAGGTCACAGTGGTGGTTACGGGACAAAGCGAATTGAACGCAGGCTTGCTGAATAATTTTCTCAATTCGTTTGAAATACTCAACCCCAGCCAGCTTATCTGTCGCATGGAACCCAGCGTCAAACTGCAGTTCGACTTGACAATCAGAAGAGGCAGAGGCTATGTCCCCTCCGAAGAAAACAAACCCGACGAAGCGGAGTTCGGCGTAATTCCGATAGATTCGATTCATACTCCCATCAAAAACGTGAAGTACAGCGTCGAAAACTGGCGCGTGGAGCAGAAAACCGACTACGAAAAACTGCTCCTCGAAATCACCACCGACGGCTCAGTTTCGCCTAAAGACGCGCTGAGAGAAGCCGCAAACATCCTCATCCATCATTTCATGCTCTTTACCGACGAACGAAGACTTACGGAGGAAATCGAAGTGAAAACGAGCAACGACGAAATAGACGAGGTCACCATGCAAATGCGTCAGCTGCTAAAAACAAAACTGATAGATATGGACCTCTCCGTAAGAGCGCTCAATTGCCTAAAGTCGGCCGAAGTCGAAATACTGGCAGACCTGGTGAAGTACGAAAGGCAGGATTTGTTGAAATTTCGCAATTTCGGCAAAAAATCCCTCACCGAACTGGACGAACTCCTCGACAATCTTCATCTGTCCTTCGGAATGGACATCACAAAGTATAAATTTGACAAAGAATAAGAAAAATGAGACACAATAAGAAATTTAATCACCTGAGCCGCAAGTCCGCGCATCGTAAATCCATGCTGGCGAACATGGCTTCCTCGCTGATTAAACACAAACGAATCATGACCACTCTGGCAAAAGCCAAAGCCCTGCAAACATTTGTAGAACCTTTAATCACAAAATCCAAAGCCGTCAACAACACGGTCATCACTCCGGTGGTCAGAACCGTGGAAGTGAAAAGACCCGACGGCAGCGTCGAGAAAATGGAAAAAACCATACATGTCAACTCCTCGACTCCCGCCCGCCGATTAGTATTCAGCTACCTGAGAGACAAGGAAGCGCTAAAGGAACTCTTCGGAACGGTTGCACCCAAAGTCGCAGATCGCCCCGGCGGATACACCAGAGTGCTCAAAACGGGATTCCGTCACGGTGACGCCGCCGAAATGGCAATGATTGAACTCGTTGATTTCAACGAGGCAGCCCTGACCGCCTTCTCGAAGAAGGACACAAAGAGAACAACCCGACGCAGCAGAAAGAAAACGGCTCAGGACGAAAAGAAAGAACCCGCCGCTCGCTCGCAAAGACAACGCAATGTCGGCGACATTAAATTCTCGGAATCGACTCCCGCAAAAACAGCCGAACCCCAAAACGAAGTCAACGAATAAATAACTTTGAGCTTTTAATTTGTTAATAATAATCATTAGCCCGAATCATACTCATGGTTCGGGCTAATCAATTACGAATTACGAATTACGAATTACGACCGGCTTCGGACGTATGGTCAATTACGAATTACGAATTACGAATTACGTATCAATTACGAATTACGAATTACGAATTACGAACTCCAGAAGTGGATAACCTCTTACGTCTAATACAGACTGTTTTATGAAAAGCATATCGCAAAATGATACTGTCGCAAAAACAGCGCGGAGAGTCGGGTATCCGGAGATGGAAAAGATTGCGGGTCTTGCGGGCTTGATCCGCAATCTTTTCCATCTCCCGAACACTCCTCTGCTCTCCCCGCCGTCCGCAGGTCATTTCAATTAACAGTTTTGCAGAAAAAATGCGACAATCCGGTTTGCGAGACAACCGGAGTTCTGAAATTACCGACTGCGGCTATACTGCCGCAGTCGGCCGTAATTCGTAATTCGTAATTCGTAATTAATAATTCGTAATTAGTAATTAAATCCGCTGTTGCCGATAAATTCGCGCAGCACTGAAGTGGGCGGGATGTTTCGTTCGT
>JAITHX010000106.1 GCA_031279735.1 Prevotellaceae bacterium | reverse complement strand
TTGCGAGACTTGCGGAGTTCTGAATTTTAACACGACAGAAGTATCTCCTCATAGAGTCATTTTATTCTCGATGTTTTCCAGTTCGCGTTCGAGGTCTTCGACGGAAGGCAGTTTGGGTTTTATGTCTTCGGGAATGGCGTCAGTCAAACGATATTCGCTAACTCCCATCGGTTTGTGAACGTCGCGCAGGGCATACTCCACATCAATTTTATTTTTCTTTTTACACAGGATGATGCCTATAGTGGCGTTGTCCGTCGCCTTTCGCAATTGACTGTCAACAGCCGACAGATAATAATTCAGCTTTCCGGCGTATTCCGGCTGAAACTTTCCGGCTTTCAGTTCTAAGTACTAATGAAGACCTGTTTCGATTTGAATTTCCAGCGTGTCTATGTCCCAAGCGTTCCTTGCGGTTTCCGCCACATAAAATTCCGCCGTTTCGATGTCCTTTGCCTTGCTTGCTATCAATCTGTTGTGACCCCACGGGATTTGTGCCGCAAGGTGCGGAACAAACTGGTATTTCGCGGAATAAAACTTGTACCACTGCACGACGGCATAAATGTTTCGACGCGAAAACCCCCTGATTTCGGGAAATTCATGCTTCAGCTCTTCGGCTATCTTGTCCATGAATCCGTTGCTGAATCCGGATTTCTTCTGTTTCTCGGCAATGTCGCGCCCGATTTCCCAATACAATTCGAGAATTTGGGAATTGATTGAAAAAGCCAGTTTGTTTCTGGCGGCATGAATTTTGGTTTTCAAGAGTTCAATCCGTTCAGTCCCTCTTCAATTTCTTCTATGTCGGGCAAGAGCGATTTGTAGTTGTCGGGCAGCAGTTTCGACAGGCGGTATTCCGAAACGCCAATAGGCTGGCTGCTGCTTTCGAGCGAATATTCTACTTCTACACTGTCTTTTGTTTTGCAGATAATCATTCCAATGGTCGGGTTGTCGGTTGCTTTTTTTCGCTGATGATTGACTGCAACTATATACAAACCGAGTTTTCCCGCAAATTCGGCTTCGAATTTCGTTGCCTTCAATTCAATGACGACATAGCAGCGTAAATCCAGATGGTAGAACAGCAAATCGATAAACCGTTCCGTTTCTCCTACTTTTACGGGTACCTGTCGCCCCACGTATGCAAAACCTCGTCCCGGTTCCATGAGAAATTCCGTGATATTTGCAGATAGAGCGTCTTCCAGTTCCCGTTCACGGAACGGCTCCGTTATTGAGATGAAATCGAAATTGTAAGGATCCTTGAGAATTTCGTTTGCCAAATCGCTTTGCGGTTCCGGCAGCAAGCGCGAAAAGTTAGTGCGCGCCTTACCCTGCGCCGAATACAGATTCGCTTCCATAAAGTGTATCATTACGGCGCGGCTCCATCCGTTTTCAATGGTTTTATGCACATAAAACATTGCTTCTTCGATGGTTTTACATTTGGTGAAAATCTCGATGTGATGTCGCCACGGTATTTGAAAAATGGAACCGTTCTCCAATTCGCCGCCAAGTTGGCAGCGAATTGGAGTTTCAAACTGCGCGTCGGCTTGCCGTACAATTTCATTCGGCTGGTTGTAAAACAAATAAAAACGTTTTGCGAATCTTAGATTTGTCACCGAAAACCCTTTCAAATGCGGGAACTCATCGTGCAAATCTCTGCTCAATCGTTCAAAAAAGCCGCTGCCCCAAGTCGATTCAAATTGTCGGGCAACAATGTCTTTTCCCAGATTCCAATAAAGAAGCAAAAGTTCCGTATTTACTTTTACCAGCGCCTTGATTTGAGACTGACGTATTTGCAGCTTCAAATCGCTCAGCCAATGTCTGTATTCTCCGTTAAATTGTTTAATTTCGTTCATTTGTGAAAAACCTTTTCAATTTAGGACGATTTGCAACATCAATCAATTCCGCTCTTTCCTTACCGATTCCGCCTTTTCCGTTATTTCTTCCTCCGACGGAATGTCCTGTTCATTTCGGCGCAGCTGTTCGAGCCGTTCTTCGAGAGAAGCCCGCGGCTTTATGTTTATCAAATTCAATTCCGCCATATTCATCAACAAATCCTTTGCTTTAGGATTCAATATTTCCACGCTCAATATTTCCATAATTTCCACATTTTTTAATTCTCCCGCAAAAGTACTATATTAAAATTTATAATTCTCAGTTCCTAATTCTCAATTCAATCTCAAACGGCGAAGCCGGCAGTCCCGCCTTATTGTAGAGGTTCGCGCCGCTGGGGTTGTTCGCCCATGCGTAGCGGACTTTTGCGGGATGCGCTACGGCATCGTTCCATACCGCAACGCGGTTTCCTGCGATTTTCGCCCGCGCAGGCTTAAAAATTCCGTCGGCGCCGGCAACGGCAAAGCCTTTCAATTCGTCCGCCGGCATGAGATCGTCGGTTTCAGGCTTAAACGTCAGCGTTATTTCGCACCCTTCGACAACGTGCGACAAGTAAACCGGACCCTCGCTCACTATCTTCTCGCCGTAAACCGTTCGGCGGGCTTGCAGGGCGAGACGTTTGCCCACGTCCTTCTTGTTGAGCGGGTGAACGTCGTTCCATTCGCCAAGGTCGATGGCGACCGCCATTGCGGTGTTCGGTACGGTTTGCGAAAGTTTGCGCTGCACTTCGCGCAGCTCGGCCCAGCCGCTGTACTGTTCCACAAGCGCCGGCTCCATATAGTTGTGGAGCTGAACCAGCAGAAAGGGAATGTCCGCGTTCCACAGCTTGCGCCAGCCGTCGATGAGCGCGGTCATCAGAGCGTAATACTCGTCGTAGCGACCGGTGTTCGATTCCCCCTGATACCACAGAACGCCCTTGACGGCGTGATTCTTCAGCGGCGCTATCATGGCGTTGTAAAGTCCGGCGGGTTTGTTCTGAAACGCTATTCCTCCTCCGGGCGCGGGCGGCATCAGTGCGCCGGCGTTGAATTTCCATTTGCCTTCGAGACTTATCTCTCTGTCGGGGAGAACGATTTTGTAGGGCTTGTCCGGCACGAACTCCGGAAATCCCGCCTGACTGACCACCCGCACAACCACGGTGTTTTTCCCTGTTTTCAGCACGCCGGCGGGAATCGTGTAGTTGCGCGGCGGATACTGATAGCCTGTTGTCCCGACGAACACGCCGTTGACATAGACCGAATCCGCGTCAACGATGCGCCCCATGAAGAGCGGCGCGGGACGCGAGGCGTATTCCTCCGGTATTTCAATCTCCCGCCGAAACCAGAAGACGCCGTTCGCCGGACGAATACCGCTGATGCCCCAGCTCCTGTCGAACAAATCGATGGTTCGCCATTCGCTGTCGTCGCAATCGGGCGACGACCATCGCGCCGAATCGTTCAGTCCCCTGTCGCGCTCGTTCAGCACCGCGCGCCAGCGACCGCCTGCCAGCGCCGACAAGCGCTGCACCGACAACACGAACTCGTCCGACCTGCACATAAGCATGTCGTTCAAATGTGCGGGGAACGCCTGCAAAGCCTCCTCGCCAAGCCACGCCTCGGCAGGCGAACCGCCGACGCTGGAATTTATGATCCCGACGGGAACCTTATATGCGTCGTACATTTCGCGGGCGAAGAAATAGGCAACTGCGGAATAGCGGGGCGCCGTTTCGGGCGTCAAGTCAATCCACGAGCATGGCTCCACGTCGGTTTGCGGAGCGTGGAAATTGTACGACAGCGGGGTTTTCGCATAGCGTATGTTCGGATTAGAGTAGCTGTTGATTTCGTCGCCGAACATAGTCATGACCCGCGACACGGGCGTTTCCATATTCGACTGTCCGGAGCAGAGCCACACGTCGCCGAACAGAATATTGTCTATCCGGACACTGTCGCTCGCCTTCAGGGTCATCGACCACGGACCGCCGGCGTTTTGAGCGGGAAGCGTCACTTCCCAAGTCCCCTCGGCGGAGGCAACGGTTTTATAGGTCGCATCCTGAAAATTCAGACTGATTTTCTCGTTCGGAGCAGCCCAGCCCCAAATCTTGGCCGGCGCGTCGCGTTGCAGAATCATGCCGTCGCCGACGAGATGCGGCAAACGGATTCGGGCGGAAACGGAAATGCCCGCCAA
>JAITHX010000215.1 GCA_031279735.1 Prevotellaceae bacterium | reverse complement strand
TCAAATCTGTGTCATCTGTCAAATCTGTCGAATCTGTGTCATCTGTCAAATCTGTGTCATCTGTGTGCTAAAAACCGCACACTGCGTAACATCAGTTCGTAATTCGTAATTCGTAATTCCTACAGCCGAAGCCGGTCGTAATTCGTAATTCGTAATTCGTAATTAATTAACTTATCATTATCTTTGCATCGCGTCCAGCAGGACTGACATTGGAATATATTTATTTTTAAACGGATATTATTATGTCAAATGTAAATTTTAACAAAGGAAACATTGTGTGCCTGATGCTTGTCTGCCTCATTTCGACGTGCGGACTCGCGCAGGGTACGGGCGGGAAGGACTTGTTTCCCGCCTTTCAGAAGCCGGTGAAATATCCGGCGCTGACTCCGGATGGCGATTATCTGATTTTCCTTGCCGAGGAAGGTCAATCGGTGAAAGCCTACGAATCGCGGCGAAACAGCGGCGCTTGGTCGCAGCCCGCCCCGTTCGATTTTGTAAACAAGCTGATTGAGCGAACGGGAAACGAGGTCGGAGGATTCTCGTTCAACCACGACGGCAGCGTGTTGTTCTTTCATGCCAAGATGTCGAACTTCTTCGATGTCTGGTTTTCGCGGCGAACCCGCAGCGGATGGGGCGAACCGCAGCAGATTGGACGGCCGGTAACGACCGAGGCTGATCTCTTCTCTCCCTCGATCTCGTCCGACGACAGAACTCTCTTTGTTCTGAAAGCCAAATCCGCCGCCGACAAGGGCAAACATGGCGAATCGTGCAAGGAGCTGCTTCTGTTCGAGAAAAACAGGGAAGGCGCGTGGACTGGTCCCAAGTACCTGCCCAAAGAATTTAACATCGGATGTCAGGAAACGCCTTTTCTTGCCGCCGACAACAATTCGCTCTACTTCGCCTCGCGCAGGCTGGAAACCGACAAGGCGAGCGGCAAAAAAGTCTCCGACGCCGACAACTACAACCTCTACTTCGCGCGCCGTATCGACGAGAACAACTGGTACTATCCGGTTTATATCCCCGGCGTAAATACGGAACTCGACGAACTGTCGCCCATGCTCAACAGCTCCGGCGACTATTTCGTGTTCACTTCCAAAACCGCGAAGAAATCCCCTGCCAAAGCGTTCACCGCCGCCTTGCCGCTCGACAAGAAATCGGCGAAAACCTTTACCGTCAAGGGTGCTATCACCGACCTCTATTCGGGCGGCGAACTCGAAGCCGACATCGGAGTGCGCAACGCCGTAACCTCCGTGAGCAAGGGCGAGTTCACGAGTACCGACGAAGGCGCCTACTCCGTAATACTCACCCAAGGCACGTTCTACAAAATCGACTTCTCCAAGCCGGGCTATTCCCACACCTATTTCTACCGGAACCTCGCCGGCGACGATAAGGAAGCCGAACGCAGATTCGACGTCAAGCTCTACGACCATGTTAATCTCGAACTCAACATCTACGACAACGAACTGTTCTACCCCGTGTCGCCCGACGTGAGAGTTATCGATTCGCTGCTCGGATCGCCCATACCCAAAGACAGAATCAGACGCGGCGCAACGGGCAAATACGACTGCAAGCTCGACATCGGACGGATTTATAAAATCGAAGTCGTCAGCGAGAGCTTCGAGCCTCACGCAAGCTATTTCGACCTGCGCACCGACGTGCTTTACAGCGACTTTGAAAAGAGCATCGAAGTGAAGGCTTCGCGAAAGGTCGTCACACTGAACGTTGTCGATGAAAACGGCGCGAGCATCCTGCCGGTCAACGTCGAAATCAGGAACATAGACCGCGACGAAGACCGCGCTTCTCTTCTGACCCACGACGCCGGCGTCCCCAAGCTGCAGCTGCGAAAGAACAACAGCTACGAACTCAATGTCACCAAACTCGGCTACACCTATTTCAACACCTCCATCCACGTTGCCGACACCAGAGGCGAAACCATGAACATAGAACTTCTCGCCCTCACAGGTCAGACAAAAATGGTGTTCAACAACATTACCTTTGAAACCAATTCCGCCGAGCTTAACGCCGAATCCTACGACGAACTCAACCGCCTCGCCGGATTCATCAAGGACAATACGGGCATCAAAATCGAAATCTCCGCCCACACCGACGACGTAGGTTCGCAGGAATACAATCAGCGCCTGTCGAATAAGCGTGCCGAATCGGTGGTGAAATTCCTCACCGGCAGCGGAACTCCCGCCGAACGCATGGTCTCGAAAGGCTACGGCAAACTGCAGCCTCTCGTGCCGAACAATTCCGACGAAAATCGCGCGAAGAACCGTCGCGTGGAAATCAAAATCATTGAAAACACAACCAATTAAATCCCCCACCAAGATGATACGAATATTAGCGCTCTGTCTGTTCCTGTTGCCCCTCCAGCTCTTCGCTCAGCAGGATTACAAGACTATATACGAAAACCTTCCGAAGATGAAGGACTATGAAGCCTTCCAAACTCTGTTCGACTATCAGGCGGCTACCACCACCAAGGACTTCGCCAACGTGAACGGATACTATCAGCTCGGTCTGATCTCGCGCAAACTGATGCGACAGTACGATCCGTTTCTCCAGTCGGGCAATGTGTCGCAAAGCATATCGAACGCCAAAACCTACTTCTCCGTCACCCTGCACTATTTCAACGAAAAGGAAGCCAAGAAAAACGGCGCCCTCTATCAGGACGTGCAAGGCGCCAAAACCTACGACAACATCAAACGCAGCATAGAGGAAGCCGTAGCCGATGTGGTGGAATACGAGAAATACTTTGAGAGCAACCTTCGAAGCCTCACCGTAGGCATCACGAAGTACAATGTCTGTCTCGAAACTTTCGGCAAGATCAACGCTCTGAACAGCCGTCTCAACGACCTCTATTTCCTTGTCGATGCCGAAACAAAGTACAATCTCGGCGAACTGAGCCGCAATTTCGATTCGACGCTTAATTATATCAACATGCTGAAGAAATCGCTCGAAGACTATCCCATGGGCGGCTACAAAATCGACTACTCGCTGCGTCAGCTGCCGGTGTATCGCCTTCACGGATTGACTTCGTCGAACTTCCTCGCCGGAAAAGTCGAACTGTGGGACTTCAAGTCGTGGCTCAATTCGTTCGACGCGGTGATGAACGGCGACGTGGCGTTTCTCTACGGTCAGGCGGAAGAGGTCAACGCCGTCAACAACGGACTTGTGAAACGTCTGCTGGACTTCGACAAGACGGGTTCCGCCGCAAACTACTCCGTGAACCCCGTTGTGATAAACAAAATGTATAAATACGACTTCAACTCTCTCGCCGCCTCTCTGCTGAAGTATCAGGAGGAAAAAATACGCTTCCTCTATCACAACGCCGACAACGCGCTGCCCGACAAACTCACCGCCCCGAACGACTTTGCCAAGTCCAATTCGTACTACCACGAACTGATGCGCAAGAAACAAACAGTCGATTCGGCTCTCAGTCTCGCCGTTCAGAAGAACGCGCCGGAAGCCGTGAAGAAGTACAGCGCTTTCTTCGAGAAGAACTATGGCGGATACGAGGGTCTCAAGTCGCGGCTCGCTAAGGAATCGGAAGAGAACGCCGCCACGCTTGCCGTCGCTCTCGACACCTATCTGAAGAACGTCCTTCGGGCAGTCTATGCAGAGCCGGCAAACGAAATCCGCTACAAGGACGAGAATTTCTATGCCCGCGTCGTGACGCCCGAAAAAGCCACCCGCCACGGATATTTCATCCACTCGAAGGCTCCGCTGAACGAAAAACAGGTGCTCGTTGCCGGAACCTACGTGAACGACAAGCAGGAAGCCGCCGCCTTCGCCGCTCTGCTCAATGCCGGAAACGAACCGGAATGGCTGCGCGTATTCGACCGCAAAAGCGGAGCGCACCACGGAGTGCTTTCGAGCGTGCTGCCGGGCAGCGGATTCGCCGTAGTAGTCTCCGTTACCGACAACGACGGAACAAGCAACTACATCCATCTGCTCGACGGCAAGGGCGCTCCGAAAAAGAACGTCAAGCTCGCCCCGACCGCAACTCCGCGCAAACTGCTCTACGACGATATAGACGAATCGTTTCTCGTAGCCTTCAAGGGTCAAACTCTTGCGCCCTACGAAATGTCCGACGATCCGCTGCAGTTCGTCACCCTGAACTCCGCGCTCGACGAGAAATATCGCTCGTCGCTGGAACTCTCCGGCTATGTGGTCAATATCGTCAAGACCAACAATCAGTTCCACATTTACGGAGGCTGCAAGTCGGTGCGCGACGAATCGGGCAGAACGCTGACAAACGCCAACGTTGTCCCGTTCGTCGTCACAGTGAACACGCTCGGCAAACAAACCTCCGCCCGACTGCTCGACGAAGGCTATGCCAGCTATCCGCTGACTGTAACGAAAATCAGCAACGAATATGCGGATATGATCTGCTCGAGCGTGCCGCCGAGCGCAGCCGCGACGGGAAGGGCGCATTATGTGGTTATAAAGTAGTTAATCTGTGTGCTAGGTTATTTCCAGCACATCCCTAAATTAAACGCCGGATTACGTTGTAATCCGGCGTTTTAATTTCAGCTGTATGCCAGAGCGTCCGAAGCCGGACAAATTTATAACTGCCTTATAATTACATCGGAAATATTTTCGGACAAGTTTATGTTCCGAGCTGTCAGATGATGCAAGGTTTTGGGTATTGTTATTTCCGAGAGTTGGTTGCGGGCGAGGTTCAGCGTCCTCAGTTCGGCGAGCGAATCCGGTAAGGCGGTGTCTAAGACTTTGTTTGCCTCCAAGTCGAGGATTTGCAGTCCGACGAGGGTTTCGAGTCCCTTTATTTTTGAAATGAAGTTGTCGGTCAGATACAGTTCCGTCAGTCCGGTGAGCGTTTTCAATCCTTGCAGTTTCGTTATCAGATTGCGGGAAAGGTTGAGGGTTTGCAGACCGGCGAGAGTTTCCAGACCCTTTATTTCGGATATGCGGTTGCCGGATAAATCCAGCGTTTTCAGTTCGGTCAGCGAATCCAGCCCTTTTATTCCTGCAATTCGATTCGTTCCCAGATTCAGGGAAAGCAGACGCGGCAAGGCGTCCAGTCCCTTTATTTCGGTGATTCTGTTGTTTTTCAGGTTCAGTTCCCGCAGTTCGGCGAGTTTGTCCACGCCCTTTATTTCGGCGATTCTGTTTTCGGATAAATCCAGAATTCTCAGTTGCGTCAGCTTGTCAAGTCCCTTTATTTCGGCGATTGCGTTGCCGATCATGTAGAGGGCGCGCAGTCCGGTCAGATTGTTTAGGTGTTTTAGATCCTTTATTTCGCGGCGCGACAAGTTCAGTTCCGCCACCGTTCCGTTTTCGTCGAGCCTGTAGGAATCCGCCGACGAACGAATATCTCCGTCGGGCGGGAGAGGCTTTATTTCGATACGATAGGAGCGTTCGAGGTCGATGATAGGCTTTGGTTTGTGCATCAGTTTTTCCAGCAGTTCGGCGTCCAGTTTTTCGTTGTTGTGGAAAGCGATGTCCCAGAGACGCGGCGAAAATATCTGCGACGGTTTAATATCGGTTATTTTGTTGCCGTAGAGCGACAAAGAACCCAGATTCGTCAGCTTCTCCAGTCCCTTCACCTCGCTGATTCGATTGAGCGACAAATCCAGAGATTTCAGCTGCGTCAGATTGTCCAGCCCCTTTATTTCCGCGATTTTGTTGCCTGCAAGGTCGAGATATTCCAGCTGCGTCAGGTTGTCCAGTCCTTTTATTTCGGCAATTTCGCTTTGCGCGAACATCAGATGCGAATACTTGGAAAAAGATTCGTCTATGTCTATCTTATTGCCGTACAAATCAAGAGTATTCAGCTTCGTCAGCGTGTCGAGACCCTTTATTTCAGCGATCTGGTTTCGCGACAAATCGAGTCTGTATAATTCCGTGAGCGTTGTCAGTCCGCTTATTTCGGCGAGCCTGCAGCACGAAACATCCAGTTCCAGCAGCTGCGTCAGCTTCTCCAGTCCGGTTATTTCGTAGATCAGGTTTTGGTGCAAATAGAGCGTCTCCAGTTTCAGCAGGGCATCCAGTCCCTTTATTCTGGTGATTTGAGTTTCGCCCAGATCCATGCATTTCAGCCGGCTCAGCGTTTCCAGCCCCTTTATTTCTTCTATGGGATTTTTCGACAGCGCCAGCTCCTTCAGTTTGGTCAGCGATTCCAGCCCTCTTATTTCGGCAATTTTATTGCCGTTCAGCTCCAAATCCCGCAGTTCCGTCAGTTTTTCGAGACCCTTTATTTCCGTGATTTCATTGCCCGACAGCGACAGGTTGGCGATTCGGGTCAGGTTTTCCAGACCGTTCATGTCGGTGATTTTGTTGTACGACAGGTTCAATGTTTCCAGTCGGGGCAGTTTTCTCACCTCTTTCATGTCGGTCAGCAAATTGCCGTACATTATCAGAACCCGCAGCTGCGGCATCATTTCCGCCCCTTCGAGTGCGGGCGCTTTGTTGTGAGCCAGATTCAGTCCGGATATCTCTCCCTTGGTGTTCAGGGCATAGGAATTGCGCTTCGCGCCGACCTCCGAGAGATGCGGAAATCCGGTGAGTTCCACATTGTATATCCTTTCGAGTTCGAGAACTTCTTTCGTTTTGTTCATTTCGATGTGATTTTATGTCGAAATTCAGCCGTTGACCGCCTTTCTATCGTTCCCGTCGGCTTCGTTCGACGCTGAATCCGGCGACGACACTTCCCCGACGGCTGGAGCGAGGATGTCCTTTTCCCGTTCTCTCGCGCCGTATTGCCGGAGAGCGGAGGCGAATATCTTGTCGAACAGTGCCATATCGTCCATAAAATTGTCCTTTCCGAAGACTTTTTCTATTTCGTTGCCATAATCTCGCAATTCGTCGAACAGTTCGCGGTCGTACTCGTCCGCTTCGCTTCGGTTTTCTTCGCCGCAAACCGCATTATCGTCGATAAACGCTGCAAAAGAAGCCATTGCATTGAGTTCGTCATCCGAGAAGAAGATTTCGTCGGTGTTGATGTCCTGTGTTTTCATTTCTTTCGATTCTTTTTTTCGTTATTCATGCTGTATTTCGCGCTGTATTTCGCGTTGTATTTCGCGCTATATTCGGCGGGCTTTCCGCCCGATTCCTCACATTCGCGAGCCATGTACTCCACAACCAGCCGAGCGCTCGCCAGAGCGCGATGCTTGAGGTTATATATGTAGGGAGGAGTGCGTCCAAGCTGTGCGGCAAGCTCCTCCACGCTCACGCCGCGAATAAACAGAGCATCGAGCACCATTCTGTGTTTCGGCGACAAACGGTCGAGAATCATGCCGACATCCAGAACGGCATCGATGTTATAATGGTCGGCGCCGGCTCTGTCGGGTTTAAGCTCCGAGTGCTCGCGTCGTTTGCTCAAGCGCCTGCAGATGAGATTCCGTGCAACGGTAAACAGCCATGTGCGAAACGACGCCTCTTTGCGAAAGGTTTTCAGCACGCGACAATCCTTCTTTATCAGCAGTTCCGTCAATTCGGAAATAACATCTTCCGTCTCGTCGCAGGCTCCGTAGTAGCGATAAACCAGATAGCGGAGACCCGCCCTGTATTTCACGTGCAACAGCCAGTGCAGAAGTTCCATGTCGCACAACATCATCCTCATCGCGATTTCTTGTTCGCTCATGTTGTCATAATTTTCCATCAGTCCGAATTTTAATTATAATACCTTATTCATATATTATCCATACAGACCGCAAATATAGGAATAAAATTCCGTCCGAATTAATCCCGTCGTCATATAGAGCGGAGCAGAAACGAAAATCTATCATGTATGGGGTATATATAGGGTATGGGGTGGGGTGGGGTGGGGGGAGGTGTCCAAAATACGGGGGCAAGTCTTAAAATCTTCCTCCCGTTTTTTCACCGCGTTGCGGTGTTTTTTTTAACCGCGGAGGGCGCAGAGGCTTCGCAGAGAACGCAAGGGCTTCGCGTCCTTTGCGGTTAAAAAAACACCGCAACGCGGTAAAAAACGGGAGGAAGATTTTAAAGATTGATGCGGGATTTTGGACACCCCATATCCTATACCCTATACCGGCGAAGCCTTCGTGTTTCTTCGCGCCTTCTTCGTGTTTCTTCGTGTAATAATATTTTTGTTACACGAAGAAACACGAAGAAGGCGCGAAGAAACACGAAGGCTTCGCCGGCATATTATACTTCTGTCGTGTTAAAATTGCGGGATAGGCGATGTAGAGACGCGATTTATCGCGTCTCCA
>JAITHX010000199.1 GCA_031279735.1 Prevotellaceae bacterium | reverse complement strand
ATACCCTATAACTTCATCATGTCGATTTTGTTCACGGCGTCGATAAAGGCTTCGACGGAGGCGGTTACTATGTCGGTGTTTGCGGAAAATCCATAGTGGATTTTCCCTTTGTACCGTACTTGAATGTGCACTTTGCCCACGTCGTTGCTGCCTTTAGTGATTGCCTGAATGAGAAACTCTTCGATGTCGATGTCGGTGGAATAGGCAATGATTTTCTTCACTGCTTTGATGGATGCGTCCACCGGTCCGTTGCCCGAAGCCGTTTCTTCGAACTTTATGCCGCTGATGTCGAGCCGTATTGTCGCCACCTGCCGCACTCGCTTGCCGCAGATCACTTGCAGATAGTTGAGCTTGATCTTCTGATTGTTCTTTTCGCCCACGAGAGCGAGAATGTCGCCGTCGCTCAGGCTTTTCTTTTTGTCGGCGAGATGCAGAAACTCCGAATATACCTCGTCGAGACGCTCCTGCGAAATATCGCCGTGTCCCAGAATCGAGAGACGGTGTTTCAGCGCTGCCCGTCCGCTGCGGGCGGTGAGGACGATCGAGTTTTCGTCTATCCCCACGTCCTTCGGGTCTATTATTTCGTAGTTTTCTCTGTTTTTGAGCACTCCGTCCTGATGTATGCCCGACGAGTGGGCGAAGGCGTTTCGTCCCACTATGGCTTTGTTTGGCTGAACGGGCATATTCATCAACTTGGACACGAGTTTGCTTGTCTCATATATTCTTTTCGTGTTGATGTTCGTTTCCACCCCGAGTTCCCGATGGCTTTTCAGAGCCATGACAACTTCTTCCAGAGCGGTATTGCCGGCGCGTTCGCCTATTCCGTTGATAGTGGCTTCGACCTGTCGGGCGCCGTTTGCAATGCCGGCGAGAGCGTTGGCGGTTGCCATGCCCAGATCGTTGTGGCAGTGCGTAGCGATGACGGCTTTGTGGATGTTGCTGACGTTTTCGGCGAGATATCTGATTTTGTTTCCGTATTCGTCGGGCAGGCAGTAGCCTGTGGTGTCGGGAATGTTGACCACCGTGGCGCCCGCCGCTATGACGGCTTCCACCACGCGGGCGAGGTACTCGTTGTCGGTACGTCCTGCATCTTCGGCATAAAATTCCACGTCTTCCACATATTTTTTAGCATATTTCACTGCGGCAACCGCCCGTTCGAGAATCGCGTCGCGGCTGCTGTTCAGCTTGGAGATGATGTGATAGTCGGAGGTGCCTATGCCGGTGTGTATTCTGCTTCGGCGGGCTTTAGCGAGCGCTTCGGCGGCAACGTCTATGTCCTTTTCCACTGCGCGGGTGAGGGCGCACACCGTCGGGAGTTTCAGCACTTCGGAAAGCGCAACCACCGAATCGAAATCGCCCTGGCTCGACACAGGGAAGCCGGCTTCCACAACGTCCACTCCCAGCTCTTCCAGCGCCTCGGCAACTTCTATTTTCTCGATGGTGTTCAGCTGGCATCCGGGCACTTGCTCGCCGTCGCGCAGGGTGGTATCGAAAATATACAGTCTGTTCATCTAATGTGCAGGCTCAATTGTTTTCGGGACGCAATTTTCTGACCACGGCGCCGGTTCTCCACATTTCGCTTTCGCGCAGGGCGCGGAGTTCCTCTTCGAGTTTTTCTCTGTAGTCGGGTTTTGAATTGCTGTCGATCGAGCGTTGAGCTTCGTTTCCGCTCGCCACTTCCTTATACAGACGTTCAAACACGGGTTTGGTCGCGTCGTGGAAGGGCGTCATCCAGTCCAGAGCGCCCCGTTGCGCTGTGGTCGAGCAGTTGGCGTACATCCAGTCCATTCCGTTTTCGGCAAATAGAGGCATCAGCGACTGGGTCAGTTCTTCGACGGTTTCGTTGAACGCTTCGGAAGGCGAATGTCCGTTTTCGCGCAACACCTCATACTGAGCGAGCAGCAGTCCCTGAATGGCGCCCATCAGCGTGCCGCGTTCGCCGGTAAGATCGGAATAGACTTCGCGCTTAAAGTCGGTTTCAAACAGATAGCCCGAACCCACGCCTATCCCCAGAGCGAGAGCCCTGTCGCGCGCCTTGCCGGTAGCGTCCTGAAAGATCGCGTAGCTCGAGTTCAGCCCTCTGCCTTCGAGAAACATGCGTCTCAGCGAGGTGCCGGAACCTTTGGGTGCAACGAGAATCACGTCGATGTCGGTCGGGGGCACTATTCCCGTTCGTTCCTTGTAGGTTATGCCGAATCCGTGCGAGAAATAGAGCGCTTTGCCTGCCGCAAGCAGGGGTTTGATTCTGCTCCAGACCTCGATTTGAGCGGCGTCGGACAGAAGATACTGCACGATGCTAGCCCGCGAGCAGGCTTCCTCTATGTCGAACAGAGTGGTTCCGGGCGTCCAGCCGTCGGCGACGGCTTTGTCCCATGTTTTTCCGCCCTTGCGCTGTCCTACAATCACGTTGAATCCGTTGTCGCGCAGGTTGAGCGACTGTCCGGGACCCTGAACGCCGTAGCCTACGACGGCGATCACTTCATTTTTCAATGTTTCTCTTGCTTTGGCGAGTGGAAACTCTTCGCGTGTCACCACGTTTTCTTCCACTCCGCCGAAATTCATTAATGCCATAAAAATTAAAAAGTTTTGCGTTTATAATTAAAAAGTTTCCTCTATGGTGAAATCTTCTATGTTTTTTCTCTGAAAATGTCGGGGATTCGGGGCATCGTCGGCGGAATAGCCTGCAATCAGGATGTTCACCGGTTCGAGTTCGTCGGGTACGTTAAACTCGCGCCGCAGCGCTTCGAGGTCGAAGCTGCATACCCACACTGTGCCCAAACCGAGTTCGGCGGCTTGGAGCATAATATGATCGGTAACGATGCTTGCGTCGATGTCGGCGGTAGAGCGCTTGTCGCGGGGACGTTTCCAGCAAGCCGAATGATCGGCGCAGACAACCAGCGCAAGAGGCGCTCCGTAGGTCTTCGACGCTTTTCCGAGCTTCTCCATACCCGATTCGCTCTGAATCACCAGCACTTTGAAGGGTTGATAATTGCAGGCGGTAGGCGCAAGTCGCGCCGCTTCGAGCAGCGCCCGCAGTTTTTCCGGTTCCACTTTTTGCTCCGCGTATTTTCGGGCGGAGAACCTTTTTGAAATCAAGTCATGAAAGTTCATAATATCCATTGTTTAATTTTAATACATTATCCCTTAATTATGTGTTCCGCTATCTGGATGGCGTTCAGAGCGGCGCCTTTCCTTATCTGGTCGCCGACCGTCCAAAAGGCGAGACCGTTGGGACAGGTGAAGTCCTTTCGGACACGTCCCACGTAAACATCGTTGCTGCCGGCGAGGTTTAGAGGCATGGGGTAGGCGCTGTCGGCGGGAATGTCGAGCAGAATCACTCCCTGAGCCGATCGGAAGGCTTCAATCACATCCTCCATTTTCAGCGGCGCAGCAGTTTCGCACCATATAGCTTCGGAGTGAGCGCGCATCACGGGGACGCGAACGGCGGTTGCGCTGACCGATATGTCGGAATGCATTATTTTTCGGGTTTCGTTGTGCATTTTCATTTCCTCTTTGGTGTAGTCGTTGTCGGTGAACACGTCGATTTGAGGAATAAGATTGAAAGCCAGCTGATACTTGAACTTTTCGACGGTTGTTTCCTCGCCGTTCAGCGCCTGACGGGTCTGAGTTTTCAATTCCTGCATGGCGGCTGCGCCGGCGCCGCTTGCCGACTGATAGGTGGCGATGTGAACCCGGGTGATGTGCGAAAGTTTCTCTATGGGATTCAGCGCGACCACCATCTGTATGGTAGTGCAGTTGGGGTTTGCGATGATGTTGCGGGGACGATTTTCGGCGTCGGCGGCGTTCACTTCCGGCACGACTAAAGGCACATCGCTGTCCATTCGAAAGGCGCTTGAGTTGTCGATCATTATCGCGCCGTGTTTCGTGATGTCAGCGGCAAATTCGCGCGAAACACCCGCGCCTGCCGAAGTCAGCGCGATATCGACGCCCTTGAAGTCGTCGTTGTGTTTAAGTTCTCTGACCCGAATCATGTCGCCCTTAAAGGGATATTCGGTTCCTGCGCTCCGCTGCGAGCCGAAGAGAAGCAGCTCGTCGGCGGGAAAGTTTCGTTCTTCGAGCAGTTTGAGAAACTCCTGTCCCACCGCTCCACTGATACCTGCTATTGCAATTTTCATATATGCATCTAATTTTATTCGTAAAATCGGGCGAAATTACATCTTTAATTCCGTTCGGCAAAGAAAAAGCACAATTTATAATTACGAATTACAAATTCAATTACGAATTACGAATTACGAATTACGACCGGCTTCGGCTGTATGTCCGCAGTCGGGACGTAATTTCAGAGTTCCTGACCCGTGAGGAAAACAAATGGCACGCTTTCCATAGAAATATTGACTGTTTTCCTGTCATGCAGATGGATTTTACAGGTAGGCAACTCTGAAATTAACGTGTCCGAA
>JAITHX010000186.1 GCA_031279735.1 Prevotellaceae bacterium | reverse complement strand
GCGTTCGCGTGAGCTTCGAGATTTTCCGCCGCAGCCATGATCTCCACAATCGCGCCGAGACTTGCAACGCCTTCTTTTGAAACCTCCTGAAAGGTAATTTTCTTTACGAAGCTGTCGAGCGATACGCCGCCGTAAATCTTAGCATAGCCGTCGGTCGGAAGAGTGTGATTGGTGCCCGAAGCATAGTCGCCCGCGCTTTCGCAGCTGTAGTTGCCGAGAAACACCGAGCCGGCATTGACTACTCCGGCGGCTACCTGCCTGTAGTCTTTGCATGCCAGAATCAGATGTTCCGGAGCATACTCGTTGCTCAGTTCCATACATTCGTCAATGTCGGCAAGCACTATCGCCCTTGCGTTTTCGAGCGCCCGGCGCGCTGTTTCCTTTCTCGGCAGTCTTTCAAGCTGCGCGTTCAGGTCCTCGACTACCCGTTCAACCGCCTTTGCGTCGTCCGACAGCAGAATCACCTGACTGTCGGCTCCGTGTTCCGCCTGCGACAGCAAATCCGCCGCCACGAAAGCGGGATTGCAGCTTTCGTCGGCTATTACCAGCACTTCGCTCGGTCCGGCTAGCATGTCGATAGCCGTGTCCGGCAGAGTTTGCGCGATTTGTTTCGCGGCGGTGACATACTGATTGCCGGGTCCGAATATTTTGTGAACCTTGGGAACCGATTCCGTGCCGTAAGCCATGGCGCCTATCGCCTGGATGCCTCCGACAGCAAACACGCGGTCAACCCCCGTATGCTTTGCGGCAAACAATATTGCGGGATGCACGCCGCCCTCCGCGCTCGGAGGAGTGCAGAGAATCGTTTCGCGGCAGCCGGCGATCTTTGCGGGTATCGCGAGCATCAGCACCGTAGAGAACAGCGGCGCCGATCCGCCCGGCACATATATTCCAACCCGTTCTATGGGACGGCTTTCGCGCCAGCAGATCACACCCGGGGCTGTTTCCACCGGTCGGGGAGGTTCCGCCTGACTTTCGTGAAATTTCCAGATATTGGCAGCAGCCTGCACGATGGCGTTTTTCAGTTCCGCCGGCAAACGGCGTTCGCTTTCGGCAACGGTTTTTCCGTCCACTTCGGGAGACGAGAGAGCCACCTTGTCGAATTTCAGAGTATAATCAAGCAAGGCGGCATCGCCGCGGCGTTCTATCGCCTCGAACACTTCGCGCACTATGCCGGCGAGTTCGGCTTTGGATTTTTTCGGTCGTCTCGGCAACCGTTTTTCAAATGAGACAAGCATAACGTGACATTCTATGACTTAAACGATCATTTTCTCGATGGGGATGACCAATATGCCTTCCGCGCCGAGTTCCTGAATCCTGTCGATTATGTCCCAGAACTTGTCCTCCTTGACAACCGAATGTATTCCGCACCAGCCCTCCTCGGCGAGAGGCACTATGGTGGGGCTTTTCATGCCGGGCAGCAGCGCGGTGATGGCGGGCACTGCCGACAGAGGAGCGTTCAACGTTATGTATTTGTTTTCGGAAGCGTTTTTCACCGCTTTTATTCTGAACAGGAGCTTGTCGAGAATATCCAGTTTTTCCTTCGTCAGCTTGCGGTTGGCAATAAGCACCGCTTCGCTTTTCAGCACCGTTTCCACCGCTTTCAGTCCGTTCGTCAGCAGAGTGCTTCCGGTGCTTACTATGTCGAACACGGCGTCGGCGAGTCCTATGCTCGGCGCTATTTCCACGCTTCCGCCTATTTCCTCGATTTGCACCCCGACGCCGTGACGGCGAAAGAAATCGTCGAGTATTGCCGGATAGCTCGTCGCGATTCTTTTGCCTTCAAAGAACGATATGCCGGTGTATTCCTCGTCCTTGGGAATAGCCAGCGACATGCGGCAGCCCGCGAATCCGAGCTTGCGGACTGCGGCGACGTTTTTTTTCTTTTCCAGCACCTCGTTTTCGCCCAGTATTCCCACATCGGCAACGCCCTGTTCAACGTATTGAGGGATGTCGTCATCCCTCAGAAAAAGAACCTCGACGGGAAAATTCTCCGCTTCGGTTCTCAGTTTGCCGTTTCCGCCCGGAAGATTTATTCCGCACTCCTTCAGCAGTCCCAACGATTTCTCGCTCAATCTTCCGCTCTTCTGAACGGCTATTTTCAGCTTTTCCCTAGTATCGAACATTCCGGCGTTTTATTGAACGAGAGCTTTGACCGTGAATTTAAGCAGCGGTTTGCCCGGGTCGTTGGTGCTCAAATAGACTTGCGCGGTATTTTCGCCCTGTTTCAGGTTGCGGGCGGCGAATTTGACGCGCCCCTTGTCGCCCGGCTTGATTTTAACCTCGTTCTTGTAGCCTTGCGCGAACGAGGGATTGTCGGTGGTAAACGATTTTATCACCAGCTCGTCGTTGCCCACGTTTTTAACTTCAAACGACGAAGTCGCGGACTTGGGCTTGACGGTGCCCATATCCACAAACGACTGTTCCACTTCGCTTGCCGGAAATTTCGGAGCTTCGACATTGTTTGCGGCTTTCGGAATTTCCATCTTTTCGGCAACCACGTCCACCACCCTGATCGTTTCCTTGAGGTCGCCGGTTTTCACCACGAAGCTGTTGTCGTGGTATCCGAAAAGTTTAACCTTGGCGCCGTTCACGCTCACCGTGATCTGTCCCTTCTTGCGCGGTTCCAGAATTGCGGGAGCCGCGTTCACTATCAGATAATCCGGAACGTTTTCAAACGAAATGGCAACGGGTTCGTCGCCGGCGTTTGCAACTTCGATATACTGCGCCGCGGATATCTGTCGCGAATGAACCTGCGAAAAGGATATGTCCCTTCTGTTGCGCGCGTTCAGCTTGCCGAAAGTTTGCGGGTAGGTAGCCCTCAAATCTTCGGGTTTCGGGCTGACATTACCTTTTATATACAGAACGACGGAAGCGGGCGAACCGTTTGTCGTCACTGTAAGGTTTTTGTTGAACGAACCGGGCGAAGTTCGGTATTCCGCAACCACTTCGCCGGTTTCGCCCGGTCTCACCGGTTCTTTCGTCCATTTCGGCGTAGTGCAGCCGCAGGACGCTTTCACGTTGGTAATCACTAAGGGTTTGTTGCCTGTATTCGTAAATTGAAACGAATGTACAGCCTTTCCCATTTCTTCGGAAATGTTTCCGAAATCATGCGTGGTAGCATCGAATTTTATTTCCTGCGCATTGATATTAAACCAGATGCATAAGGCTGCCACGCCTCCTGAAATTTTTTTAATCTTGTTCATAATTCTATAACATTTTTTAATCCTGTGCTTATAAACTCGTAAAAAACGACGCAAAGTTAGTGTTTTTTGATTATATACAATTCGTCTTTAACATTAATTATAATTATTTCGCCTCCCAGCCCCTCTGATTTACCCGCCGCCATAGCCCTGCACTCCGCCTCGATTAGCCTGAAACAGAGGCGTAATTAGGATATGGGGTATGGGGTATGGGGTATAGGGTATAGGGTATAGGGTGCTTCGCCTGATGGGAGGGATTCTATTTCCGTTTTCCCTGCCGGACGGCACCCCATACCCCATAACTGGGGTGTCCAAAATCCGTTATCAATCATAAAAATCTTCATTCCGAATTTTTGACAGCCAGCCCCATACCGGCGAAGCCTTCGTGTTTCTTCGCGCCTTCTTCGTGTTTCTTCGT
>JAITHX010000170.1 GCA_031279735.1 Prevotellaceae bacterium | reverse complement strand
TGTTTCCGTTGGGTAATAGCTCTGGCGGTATTTGTCTTTTGGTGTGGGGCTGTGCTATTTCGTCCGTTTTCGGCCGACGCAAATCGACCGAAATTGACCGAACCGAAGCCGCCGCGAAGACGCGCCATGCTGCGTCTCCGCGGCGCGTTTTCTATTTTGGTTCTACTGGGAATTGTGTGGAAAAAGTTTGCGTGTTTTTTCACCGCGACGCGGTGAATAACCGCACAATCCCATAATAATTTTCAACTCACGATTTTAACGCGACGGAAGTATAGTCCTGCCGAATACGGGTCGATTTTTCAGACCCCTATCAGGCAGGACTAACCGCTAACCGCTAAGGGATGCGGAATAAATAAGTTATTCCGGTTCCGGCAGTTTTTTACCGCGATGAAGATATTTACGATCGATACGTGATTTTGGACAGCCCGTCCGACAGTCAATTTTCAATTCTCAAAAAGAGTCGACTCGTTGAGGCGACAAGTCGACTCTTTGAGGCAAAAAGTCGACTCTTTGAACCAAAAAGTCGACTCTTTGAACCAAAGAGTCGACTCTTTTTGAGCGTCGGAGAGGAATTATTTATTTCAGATATACATGAGAGTTATACGAACGTATATTGCAACTTTTTATTACACAACCGGAAAGTATGGAAATAATACGTCGTGATAATTTCAGCGATAGCTCTATCAATGGATTCGAGACATCACCGCAAAATCAATATAGAGACAAGCAAAATCACAGTTGCCGCTTCGGACTTCGGCACGTCACGGAGCGCGAACTGTCGCTGTAAATGCCGCAGAGCATATCGTCGTTCCGGGTATAGGAAGGGTATAGGAAGGGTATAGGAAGGGTATAGGAAGGACGAAGAAATGACGACAGCGAGGCTTGTTTCAGGGCGTTATGGTCGGGGGTGCCGCGAGCATAGACCGTATCGCGCTGAATGCATGGAGGCTTCAAAAACGTAAAAGACGGTCGAAACATGCGAATTATGTCGAAAAACATGCGAGTCTCGAAAATAACGCCGGAAGCCGGATTTAGGAATTTCAATTTGAATCGCACCCATTTTGAAGTTCAAAAAAATCTTCCGTATCTTTGTGCGCCCGATATAAAGGGAACGGCGCGCGAAAGAATTAGCATCCCTTCGACAAAACATAAGAGCGTGGCAGTTTGTTGAATAGAGGGAGGCTTAAGATGAACCGGGAGTTTCGGAGTTGTGTTGCGAAAATAAAGGAAAGGAAATGAATTGGAAAATGTTATAATGTGTATCTAAATTAAATTAATCTTCAAAATGTTAAAGAAATTATCGCTGGCGGCATTTATTGTCGTTTACGCGCTGTCGGCTGCGACAGCGAAGAAAGAAGTCAAAACCGTCGAACCCATTCGCGCTTCGTTGCAGCAGCGTGTCCGCTCCACTCTGGATACGGGCGCGTGGGTCGTGACGAACAGAATCGAGAAGTGGAATCCCAACGAGACCGCAATTATCATTTGCGACATGTGGGACAAACACTGGTGCAGAGACGCAACTGCCCGCGTTGCCGAATTTGCTCCGCGCCTCAACGACGTGCTCGAAATAGCGCGCGCCAAAGGCGTGAAAATTGTGCACGCGCCGAGCGGCTGCATGGGCTTCTACAAGGATTACCCCGGCAGAAAGGAAGCCCGGAAACATGATGATCCCAAAGTCGTTACCCGCGCAGGGCTGGTTGCCGGAAAGTGGCCCGACAAGCTGCCTTCCGAGAAGAACGCCAAGTGGCCTGTCGATCAGTCCGACGAAGGCTGCGAAAACAAGGACTGCAAGCCCGCGGGCGTCTGGAAGCGGCAAATCGAAACCATAACAGTGAGGGATGAAGATCTGATTTCGGATTCCGGCACCGAAGTCGCCGGCTATTTCCGCAAGAAGGGCATCAAGAACGTTGTCCTCACCGGCGTCCACACCAATATGTGCGTCATCGGTCGCCCGTTCGGACTTCGCGCTATGAAAGCCATAGGAATGAACGTCGTGCTGATGCGCGACATGACCGATCTGATGTACAACCATGAGATGTGGCCTTACGTCGATCACTTCTCCGGTCTCGACCTGATGGTGGAATACATCGAAACCTACGTCTGCCCGTCGGTAGTTTCGACCGACTTCACCGGCAAAAAGCAATTCAAATTTCAGGGCGACAAACGTCCCCGCGTCGCGATACTCACCGCCGAAAGCGAATATCGCGCCAACCAGACCCTGCCCGAATTTGCTCATGATCTCACGCTGAAGAAAAACATTCATTGCGACTACGCGCTCGGAATACCCATTATGAACGATGCCAAAAAGGATGCCGACGCCAGTCTCAAAGCCGAATACGCCGCCTACGGCATGCCAATCGACAACAACTCGAAAACCCTGCCCCCGACACGCCACAATCTCGAAAACCTTCAGATCATGGAGGATGCCGATCTTGCCATCTTCTTCATCCGCCGCCGCGCGCTTGAACCCGAAAAGATGCAGGCAATCAAAAAGTATGTGGAAAGCGGACGTCCCGTCATCGGCATCCGCACCGCCTCGCACTCGTTCGACGCCAAAGGCAATGTGCCGCGTTCGGGCGGCGGAATAGAAAAGGCGAAGGAACAAACCTCCGACTATCTGGCTCAATGGCCTGAATTTGACGTCGACGTACTGGGCGGAAACTATCAGGGTCACTACGGACACCTCAAAACCGGCTCCGACTTCAAGCTCGTTCCCGGAATGGAAAATCATCCTCTGCTTAAGGGAGTAAAACCTTTCACCACCCTCAACTGGCTCTACAAAAACCGTCCCCTGCGGTCGGAAAAAGCCATAGTCCTGATGCTGGGCAGCAATCCGGGCGTCCCCGACGAACCCGTGTTCTGGATCAACAACGACCGGGCAATCTACACTTCGCTCGGCTACTGGGACGACTGGAAGGAGGAAAGTTTTAGAAACCTTATGTTCAACAGCGTGGACTATCTGCTGAGCAAACGGAAATAAAACAAACTTCTAAATATCATGGACAATAGAATAATAAAAAACGTCTCAAGACGCAGTTTCATCAAGCACAGCATGGCGGCAACGTTAGCCTTCGCTCTGATTCCTGACTTTATGAAAAGCAAAAACGCAGCGCAACAGACAATCGCCCTGGATGCCGATACTTTGTTTCGGAACTATGAAGCGTATCTATGGCGCAGCGTCAGTATTGAAGGCGATGTTGTTCACATTTGTCCCGTCAACGGAAAAAAATTGAAATTAAAAACTCCGCAAGGACACTTCATTAAGGTTGTCGCCGACGGAGTCGGGATCGAAAGGTTCGACGAAACGCTGGGAAAACACATCCGAATCACAGGCATGGTTTTTGAGGAGCGCGTGTCGCGCATGCATATCGCAAAGTCGGTCGAAAACACCACTATCCTATGTCAGATAGACCACACGCCCTGCGTAAATTCCCAATGGGTGGCTCTGCTGTTTGAAAACGACCAAGCCATTCAATATGTGGAAAGCACCGCAGGACGCCTGAACGACATCATCGACACGAGCGTCAAGGGTTACATTGCCATTGTCGGCATCGCCGCCTTCGAGGTTCTGCACGTTTTCTCCGAAATTCAGAAACCTTTCGTTCCCGACATCCAGAGACCCTACGAAGCTCCGTCCGCGCTGGCGGACAGCGGAAACACAGTTCAGACTGTAATTGACAATTCTATAAATTAAAAAAGGATTATGAACAGACGTAAATTCATCAAAACAGGAGTTTTGGCTACGGCGGGCGCTACGATATGCACCGGCGGAAGCCTCTTTAGCGCGTCCTGCGCGGGCGCCAACGACCGCATCGTCCTCGCGCTGGTAGGGTGCGGCGGACGCGGACTGGGCACCATCATCGGGTGCTGCTCGTTGAATCCCAACGTGGTTATCAAAACGGTATGCGACGTCAACAAGACCAAACTGGCGAAAGCCGTCGATCGCGTCGAAAAAGACTTGGGCTACAAGCCTGCCGCTACCGAAAACATGGACGAGATTTTCAACGACAAGGACGTGGACGCCGTATGGGTCGCCACTCCCGAACACTGGCACACGCCGGCTTCCATCCGCGCCATCCAAGCGGGCAAGGACGTGTATGTCGAAAAGAATCCCACCGTCAACATCTGGGAATGACGCAAACTCGTGGAAGCAACGCGCAAACACAATCTCATCGTCCAAGTCGGCTTCCAAAACCGCAGCGCCCCCTACGGATTCTCCGCGCGCGAATACATCCGCAGCGGCAAACTCGGAAAAATAGTCACCGTGAAATGCTACAACATGCTCGGCGGCGGAAAATGGAGCGAAGCCCCCGAAACCGCAGTCCCCGCATGGCTCGACTGGGACAAATGGCTCGGTCCGGCTCCGATGCGCGGGTTCAGTCCCTCGATAGTCGATGAAAACGGACGCGGCGGCTGGCTCAGCTACTGGGACTACAGCGGCGGCGGACTCGCCGACGACGCTTCGCACGTCATGGACCTCGCCCGCATGGTTATCGGCGACCCCGACCACCCCAAATCGGTTTACGGCTGGGGCGGAAACCATGTCTTCGGCGGCACCCGCGAAACTCCCGAATACCAATCCATAGTTTATGACTTCGGCGAATTTACCCTCTCGTGCGACAACGCATACGCCACAAACTACATGACCAAAACCCCCAACGACATCCGCATGGACAAGACCAAGTTCCCCAACTGGCGCAACAACTCCACCCGAACCGAAATCTACGGCACCGAAGGACTGATGTATCTCGGACGTCACGGCGGCGGATGGCAGGTGCTTGGCAAGGACAATCAGATTGTGGCGGAAGACGGCGGCGTGTTCCCCGACAAGGAACACCAGATCGACTTCATCCAGTCGCTGCGCACCCGCAAAACTCCCAACGGCGAAGCGGAACAGTGCCACAAGAGCGCAACTCTCGTCCATCTCGGAAACATCGCCTACCGCACGGGAAACAAACAGCTGCTCTTCGACCCGACAACCGAAAGGTTCCTCAACGACGAACAGGCTAATGTTCTCGCCCGTGGCAAATACCGCAAGGGTTACGAAATTACGAATTGAAAATTGAAAATTGAAAATTGAAAATTGCCGACTGTCAACCGACAGCCGGCATTTTTTATTAATTAAGAATTAAAAATTAAAAATTAAGAATTGCCCTGCGGAAATTAAGAATTAAGAATTAAGAATTAAGAATTGCCCTGCGGAAATTAAGAATTAAGAATTAAGAATTAAGAATTGCCCTGCGGAAATTAAGAATTAAGAATTAAGAATTAAGAATTGCCTTCGGAAATTGGGAGAATTTAGGAGTGATAGAGCCGGATGGCAATTCTTAATTCTTAATTCTTAATTCTTAATTCTTAAAGATGTAGGGGCGCGATTTATCGCGCCCTTAAATCGCGTATAAATCGTGCATTAAGGGATGTGTTAGAAATAACTTAGCACACAGATGACGCGGATGACGCGGATGACACAGATTCAAATCCGCGTAAATCTGCGTCATCTGCGTCATCTGTGTCATCTGTGTGCTAAAAAACCGAACTGCATCCCTTATAAGTTATTTCTAACACATCCGCATGTCAATTACGAATTACGAATTACGAATTACGACCGGCTTCGGCTGTATGTCCGCAGTCGGGACGTAATTCGTAATTCGTAATTCGTAATTGACATGCGGATGTGTTAGAAATCATATATTCCACATTCCAACAAAGCGGATATTTTTTGGGAATTGATATGAATTTTCCCTGCTTCAAGAGAAAGCTGATAGAAGTTTAGTCCAAATATTGCTATCCCGACTAATGACAAACCGATTGTTTCGATAAACGGCTATTGGCAGGTTCGTAGCGAGTTACGCCGCAAGTTCTCTCAATTCGGTTTAGAGCGGGAGTGATGTTCGCTGAAAAAAACAGTCAAAATCATAAAAAAAACATGAAAGAGATAAATCCCGTCTCTCATGAGTTGAAAGCAAAAAAGGTATTTTTTGAAACAACCTCATGAGAGATGAAAACCGTCTCTCATGAGATGAAAGCAAAAAAAGTATTTTTTGAAACAATCTCATGCGTGATGAAATCCGTCACCCATGAGATGAAATCGAAAAAGGTATTTTTGGAAACCTTCTCGCAAGAGATGAAATCAGTCTCTTGCGAAATGAAAAAAATCTCTTTCATGTTTTTTTTGAAAAATCACGCGAAAACGAAGAATACGACAGCCGGCACGATATTCTCGGCAACTATGGGAGTATATTATACAGCATCATTTTTCATTTCAGGGATGTCGAATAAATAAGGGATGTCGAAAATTATAATTCATAATTTATTTTCTAACTTTGCGGGAATTAATTTAAACGGAAAAGTAATGAGTAAAATAATGGTAAAAAGTATCAAGAACGGCGGGGTCGTTATCGCGATTGTTTCAATGTTTTTCGCAGGCGGCATAAATGCCCGATCAGCAGGATTAAATCCCGACAGTCTTCTGAACGACGTGAATATTCTTTTCGCAAGCATCGAGGAGATTCATCCCGACATGTTCGCGAATTGCAGCCGAAAAGATTTTGAGAAAGAACTGTCCGCGATAAAATCAGGAGTGAACGGCAACACGAGAATGCTTGATTTTTATGTTGCCGTAAATTCTTTGGCGGTAAAACTGAACGACGGACACACGCACATCCGGTTCCCTTACGCCGAACTCAAACACCCCGGCGTGCTGCTGTTCCCCTTTCCGGTGGAGGCGAGTTCAAGCGATTCGTCGGTCAGGGTGACGGACGATTACACCGAATCGGGCGACGCCATCCCCCTAAACTCGGAAATACTGAGTATTAACGGGATTAACATCAAGACCGTCGTAGGAAAGATGACGGAGCAGGTAAGCGGAGAGAAAACGTTCTACAAAATTGACAGACTGAAATATCTGTTCACCCCGCTGCTTCACGCCCTGTATGAATCGCGCGAGTTCGATATAGAGTACCGTTTCAACGAAACCGTCTTTCACAAACGGATTCGGGGCATCACCTATCCCGAAAGATACGAAAGACAGTCGCAAACAAACGCCGGCGCCGAAACCGAACCCTACTCCGCAACGATCGACTCGACAAACAACATTGCAATCATCGATTTCCGTCAATTCGTGCAATTGGACAGATTCGCGAAATTTCTCGATTCCACCTTTACCCGCATAAAAAAACTGAACCTGAAAAATCTGATAATCGACCTCAGAAACAATGGCGGCGGCAACTCGGAACTCGGCGACGAACTGTTTCAATACATCTCGAAAGTCCCGTTCAAACAATTCGGAGAAACGACAATCAAAACAAGCAAACAGAAAAAAGAGTTCTACAAATCCATGTACAAAACGGACGATACCTGCGCGCTCGGAATAGTCACCATGCAAAGCGGCGAACTCATCAAACTGCGAAACAACGACCTGCGATTCGACGGAAACGTTTACGTCCTGCAAAGCCACTACACGTTTTCTTCCGCCGCCAGTTTCACATGGACATTCAAACACTTCGGAATGGGCGAAATAGCGGGCGAAGAATCAGGAGGCTTAGCCGTTTGCTTCGGAGACATCATCATACAGAAACTTCCGTATTCGAAATTTTCCTACACCGTTTCCCACAAGAAGTTTTATCACTACGGAGCAACAGACGACAATATCCACGGAACCATTCCCGATTACGAAGTGCCGGCAGCCAGCGCCATGAACTTCACCATCGAATTGATTCAAAAGAAGTCGCATCCCCGCGCCGCCGGAAAATAAAGGTTCTACAGGGAATTGTGCGGAGAAAGTTTACGTGTTTCTTCACCGCGTTGCGGTGTTTTTGTAACGCAAAGTAAGTGTTACGAGATAAATTGACGGTTTTTTCACCGCATAGCGGTGTTTTTTTACCGCAAAGGGCGCAAAGGCTTCGCAGAGGGCGCAAAGGCTTCGCGTCTTTTG
>JAITHX010000105.1 GCA_031279735.1 Prevotellaceae bacterium | reverse complement strand
ATATATTCACTTATTCCCTTATTAAGGGATTGTGCGGTTATTCACCGCGTCGCGGTGTTTTTTCACCGCAGAGGACGCAGAGGCTTCGCAAGGGGCGCAGAGGCTTCGCGTCCTTTGCGCAAGGTTGCCGGAGGCTGCGGGTCAAGCCATCGAGACTCGTAACCGCGCGCCCTTTGCGAAGCCTTTGCGCCCCCTTGCGTTACAAAAACACCGCAACGCGGTGAAAAAACACGCAAATTTTTTCCACACAATTCCCCCATATTTTTGTTGCATGTTTATTACACGAAGAAACACGAAGAAGGCACGAAGAAACACGAAGGCTTCGCCGGCATAACAACCGCATAACAACCGCATAACCATATTAAAAATAATCAGTATATTTGGACGATTTTTCTTTTAGCGAACAATTAAAATTGTATGAAGAGATGAAAGTGAAAAAATTAGTATTATTTATTGTGTTACCGCTGTTTGCGATAACTGTGTCTTGCGGAAAAGGTGATTCCGAAAGAGTAATAAAGACGGATGTTCCGTCGCGTCAGGCCGGACAGACCGACGTTTTGCAGCTGAAAGCCGCTCCGTTGCCCGTTGTGCGGGTTGCGTTCATAGGCTTGGGAATGCGCGGTCCGGGCGCGGTTCAGCGGATGACGCATATCGAAGGCGTGGAAATTGTGGCTTTGTGCGATGTGCTGGAATCGAACGTGAAGAAGTCGAACGGGATTCTCGAAAAAAGAGGACTGCCGAAAGCTGCCGAATTTTACGGCGACACTGCGGTGTGGCGCAAGGTGACCGCCCTGCCCGATGTCGATCTCGTTTACGTGGCGACCAACTGGCAGAATCACGCTCAAATCGGCGTTCAGGCGATGAAGGACGGTAAACATGTTGCCATAGAAGTGCCTGCCGCTCTTTCGATGAGCGAGATATGGGCGCTGATAAACACTTCGGAGCAGACGCGCAAACATTGTATGCAGCTCGAAAACTGTGTTTACGACTTCTTTGAACTGACAACTCTGAACATGGTGCAGCAGGGCGTTTTCGGCGAAGTGCTGCACGGCGAGGGAGCCTATATCCACGGGTTGCAGCCCTACTGGGATTCGTACTGGAACGACTGGCGCATGGACTTCAACCGCAAGCATCGCGGCGATGTGTATCCTACGCACGGTCTGGGTCCCGTTTGTCAGGCGATGAACATTCACCGCGGCGACAAGCTGAACTATCTCGTTTCCATGGATACCAAGGCGGTGGGCAATCCCGCCTATCTCAAGGAAAAACGCGGCGAAGACGTCAAGGACTTCCGCAACGGCGACCACACCACTACTCTGATTCGCACCGAAAAGGGCAAAACCATCATGATTCAGCACGACGTTACCTCGCCGCGTCCCTACAACCGGCTCTATCAGATAGCGGGAACTAAAGGGTTCGCCTACAAATACCCCTCGCCCGGAGGTTTCGCTCTGAGTTCCGGCGAACTGGACGAGAAAATATCCAAAGACCACGAAAACCTCAACGCTCACGGTTTTGTGCCCCGCGAGGTGAAGGATACGCTGATGAAGATTTATAAACATCCCATAACAAAGGACATTGAAGAGATGGCGAAGAAGGTCGGGGGACACGGAGGAATGGATTTCATCATGGACTATCGGCTGATCTACTGTCTGCAACGCGGGCTTCCGCTGGACATGGACGTTTACGATCTTGCGGAATGGTGCTGTCTTATTCCGCTAACCGAAATTTCGCTCGACAACAGTTCGGCTCCGGTGGAAATTCCGGATTTCACTCGCGGAGGGTGGAACAAGCTGAACGGACTGAAGTTTGAAAATTAAGAATTAAGAATTAAGAATTAAGAATTGCCATCCGGCTCTATCACTCCTAAACCCTCCCCGCGTCCGAATGGCAATTCTTAATTCTTAATTCTTAATTCTTAATTTCTAGCGCGAACGGGGATTTTCAGTTGAAAATCCCCGTTCTTTTTGTTTACGGAATCAAGACCTTAATTTTTCTTTGACTTTAGTCAGTTGCGGCTTGAGAGCGTCGATGCATAAATCGACTGCCTCTTCGAAGGTTTTGGAAACCCGTTCGGCAAACACATCGTGCATCGGCACCTTGAGGCGTATTTCCACTTTCTTGTTTTCGACAGGATGGTTTTCCAGTCTCAGATAGACGTCGGCTCCGACTATTCCTTCAAAAAACCTTTCCAGCTTGGAAACCTTCTTTTCGACGAATTCGATGAGTTTTCTGTCGGCATCGAATTTGATTGATTGTACATTAACATTCATGGCTTCAATTATTTTAATTATTTAACATCTGCGCGCGGATGCGCGCTATCGTGTATTTTCTTTAATTTTTCAAATGTGTTGTGGGTGTATATCTGCGTGGCGGCAAGTCCGGCGTGACCGAGCAGTTCCTTGACGCCGGTCAAGTCGGCTCCGTTGTTCAGCATGTGGGTGGCGAACGTGTGGCGCAGGACGTGCGGGTTGCATTTTCCCGTCACTCCGCCGATTTGCAGACGTTTCCTGACAATGAGATATACCGCGTTCGTTCCGATTTTTCCGCCCGACGCCGACAGAAACAGCTGGTCGGAATCCGGCGCGGGAAAGAACTCCCGTTTTTTCGTCGTATAGTCCGCAAGTATTTCGCGGATATTGTTCGTCATGGGGATGATGCGTTCCTTGTTGCGTTTTCCGGTCACTTTTATTTGTCGCAGCGAGAAGTCTATGTCCCGGTGCCGAAGGTTCACCAGTTCGGAGATTCTCATTCCGGTGGCGTAGAATAGTTCGGGTATCACTCTGTCGCGCAGTGCGGCGTAATCGTTCTTTTCGGTGTCGGGACGGAAGTCGAGGGCGGCGGCGATTTTGTCTTCGGGAATGAAGACGGGGAGCCGTTTGGAGATTTTGGGCTTCACTGTTCCGGCAACCGGGTTATGCTCGACGATGTTTGCGCGTCTCAGATATTTGAAAAACGAGTTTAGCGCCGACACCCTTCTGTTCACGGTGCGGGGGTTCAGCCCTTTCTTTGTCATTTCGGCTATCCATCGTCTGACGAGGGGGCGGGTTATTTCCTCCGTTTCGATCATTTCCCGAGAACCGAAAACACAGTCGAAGAAATCGGCAAGGTCGGCTCTGTATGCCTGCAAGGTATGTTCCGAAGCTCTTTTTTCGGTCTGCATGTAGCGCAGAAACTTTTCGGTCAATGTTCGCGAATCGTGCATGAGCGTATGTTCCATTCGCTGTGATTTACAGGTTTTGCGAGTTTGCCGGTTTGCGAAGCGTTTCGAATATTTCGACCGTCGCGCCGGATTTGTTGAGCGTATAGAAATGTATTCCGGGCACTCCTCCGTTCATCAGACTGCGGCATTGCTCGATGGCGAACTCCGTTCCGATTCGCGCCACTCGTTTCGCGTCGTTCCCTGCCGAAGCGATCTTGTCGGTCAGGGATTCGGGGATTCGGGTTCCGCTTAGTTTCGAGAATCTTTCGATCTGCGAACGCGATGCGACGGGGATTATTCCGGGTATCACCCTGCAGGATATTCCCGCGTCGCGCAGTCGTCCGACGAAATTGAAATAGACCTCGTTGTCGAAAAACAGCTGGGTTATCAGGAAATCGGTTCCGGCGTCTATCTTGTCCTTAAGTCTGAGTATGTCCGTTGCCGGATCGGGCGCTTCGGGATGCTTTTCGGGATAACAGCCCGCGCCTACGGCAAACACATTTCCGAACTTGGCGCGTACTGCCTCTATCAGTTCGGATGCGTGACCGAAGCCGTCGGGATGGGGGGCGAATCCCGACATTCCTTTGGGGGGATCGCCTCTCAGCAGCATAAGGTTTTCGATGTTGAGCGATTTGAGGCGAGCTATGTCGTCGAGCGCCTCGCGCTTCGACGCGCCGGTGCAGGTATAGTGAGCCATAACGGTCAATCCGGTTTTGTTTTGCAGATAATCAACAAGCGTGAAGTTACGTTCTCTGTTTGAACCGCCGGCACCGTAAGTCACCGAAACAAAATCCGGAGCAAGTTTCATAAGCTGACCGACGTTCACTCCGAAGTCCACTGCCGCTATTTCGTCCTTCGGGGGAAAGAACTCAAAAGAAAAAGTATGTGTTTTACTCTCAAATATACTCGAAATCTTCATGTATCAATATTTCTTTTTTTTTCGTGGGACAAAGATAGGAATTAATTATGAATTATGAATTATGAATTATGAATTGCCTGTCGGGTTTTTAGCACACAGTTGCATGTTTATTACACGAAGAAACACGAAGAAGGCGCGAAGAAACACGAAGGCTTCGCCGGTATATTATGGGGTATGGGGCGGGGTATCCAAAATCCCGTATCAATCTTTAAAATCTTCCTCCCGTATTTTGGACACCCCACCCCATACCCCAATACCCTGTCGCCTCAATTCAGAAGAGCTTCGTACTCCCTGAACTTTTCGCTTTTAAATTCCGAATAGTTCAGCTGTTTCAAGATATTTATCAGATTCTTGTAGTAGGCGGCGCATTTCTCGTAATTGTCGAACTCGCGCTGGCGGCGACAGATGCCGAGCACAAGTCCGAGCATGTATTTCTGTCGTTCCATGGGCGAGGACGAGTCGATTTTGTCGAAAGCGTCCTGCTGGAGGATGATGAAATCTATGAGTTCCGATTTCCAGAATCGGTCGTGATATTCGACCGGCACGCCGTCGTCGCCGAGAATGTTTATTTGTTCGGCGGCTTCCTTGCCTTTGAGGATGATGTTTTTGCTTTCGGCTACCTTTTCAGGCCAGTTCTCCTCGACAACAGTGTTGAGATACTCCTGAATTTCGGGATATTCGAGATATTTCGAATAGCTGTCGACCGGATCGACTGCCGGATAGCGCTTGCTGTCGGCGCGCGACTGCGCGAGAGCATAGAAGCAGCGCGCCACCTTTTTGGTGGATTCCGTGACCGGCTCCTTCAGGTTGCCTCCCGCAGGCGACACGGTGCCTATGAACGTGACCGAACCGCTGTTTCCGTTTTCGAGTTCCACATAGCCCGCGCGCGAATAGAAGTTGGAAATAATCGCCGACAAGTCCATCGGAAAAGCGTCGGCGCCGGGCAGTTCTTCGAGGCGATTGCTCATTTCGCGCAGCGCCTGCGCCCAGCGCGAGGTGGAATCGGCGAGAAGCAGAACTTTCAGCCCCATTGCGCGATAGTATTCGCCGAGGGTCATTGCGGTGTAAACCGAGGCTTCGCGGGCGGCAACCGGCATGTTCGACGTATTGCAGACAATAATGGTGCGTTCCATCAGTTTGCGTCCGGTACGAGGGTCGGTGAGTTCGGGGAACTCCACGAATATTTCCACCACTTCGTTGGCGCGTTCGCCGCAGGCTGCCATGATGATAATGTCGGCTTCCGCCTGTTTTGCGAGCGCGTGCTGGAGAACGGTTTTTCCCGATCCGAACGGTCCGGGTATGAATCCCGTTCCGCCTTCCGCCATGGGGTTGAACGTGTCGAAGATACGCACGCCCGTCTCCATGATTTTGAACGGACGGGGCTTGTTTCTGTAGCAGGTGACGGGCAGCTTTACAGGCCATTTCTGCACCATTGTCACTTCGCGGTCGTTGCCGCGCTCGTCGGTCAGCACCGCCACCGTCGTGTCGATGGTATAGGCGCCTGCCGGAACCACGCTCTTCACCGTGTAGTCGCCCTTGAACTTGAAGGGCACCATTATTTTGTGCGGCAAATTATTTTCGACTACCTCGCCCAGCCAGCTTCCCGCCCTTACGCGAGTTCCGGGCGCGGCAATCGGTTTGAAATCCCATTCGACAGCCGTGTCGAGCGGAGCGGTGTATTCGCCGCGTTTAAGAAACACGCTTTCCATCGTTTTCAGATTGTTCTGCAACCCGTCGTAGATACTCGACAAGATGCCCGGACCGAGAGATACCTCAAGCATGTGACCGTCGAACTCGACCATATTGCCGGTTTTCAGTCCGCGAGTACTCTCGAACACCTGAACGAAAGCCTTGTTGCCGGTGATTTTAATCACCTCCGCCATAAGTCGCGTATCGCCCTGAGCGACGAAACAGATCTCGTTTTGAGCCACAGGACCGTCAACCTCCGCGATCACAAGGTTCGATATTATTCCCGTTACCTTTCCTTTTGTTTTCATACTTGTATTTTCAAATCAAATCTATAATATAACAACCGTATAACTATTGTATAACTATTGTATAACAACCGTTTTAAGTCCCCGCACCATTTCCTTGAACCTCTGTTCGCCCTTGTCCCTGTCGAGGGAGAGCCAGCGGTCGAGTATGCAGGCTTTTTGCAGAACGCCCAGAACGGCGTTAACAGTAAAGTACTCGAAAGTATTTATTTCGTCGATAATGTTCCATCTGAACAAGTCGAGTTTGCGCTCGCGTTCGAGCAAGTCGCCGAGTTCAAATATTCGCAGCAGTTCCGACACATAGTCCCGTTCCTTCGACAGTCCGAAATCCTGAGCCTGACTTCTCAGCAGCGAATCGCGCAGCTCCTCGTCGGCTATCAGATGTTTTTCGGCCGAAACGTTCGCCTTGCGCGACAGATAGGCTGCCTGAATGTTCTTTATTTCCCTTTCGATCTTGTGCCATTTCGAGACGAACCTGTTTTTCGACGATTCCATTTCCGCGTAACAAAGTTCGTTCAGCCGCTGTTCGGCGGCAAACGGGTCGGGTTTTTGTCCGTGTTCCTGTTCGTACTCTTCAAAGTAGCCGAGAAATTGGCGCATGTATCGCGACAGGGCTGTTTCCTCGAGCTTGCTCGTCGAATCGAACTCGAACATGCCGCCGCGCTTTATCGTTCTTTTCTTATTGTAGAGCAGAGTCAGAAGATTGTAGTTGTCGATGGAGCTGAGCGTTTCGCGCACATAAACCGCATCGCCGCGCGTAATCTCTCCGAGAATGGCGTCCCTGATTTGAAGCACGTCGGCATTTTTCTGCGCTTCGCTTTTGAACGACAGCTCGGGCAGGCTCGACATGAGATGATAATAATTCTTCATCGCTTCTCGATAATGTTTCGATAATGTTTCGATAAGGGCAGTTAACCGAACAGCAGTTCGGACACCTTGGGGCGCAGGCTCGCCTTGAAGAGCGACACGAAATCCTCGTCGGTGAATCCTATGTAGTAGCCATCGTTCTTGACGCCTATCTTGAATCCGGCTTTAAGCGCGCTGTCGGTTTTCGCTTCGAGTCCGGCTGCGGTCTTGCGGTCGAGATATTCCGCAAAGTCTCGCTTTCGTTCTTCGGGAACAAGCAGAAGCAGTTCGGAGGGATTCGAATCGGAGGGGTTGAACTTCGTCATTGCGGAACTTATCAGCGATTTGACGAATCCTGCATCGTCGAACGCGCGCTTCACGTCGGCCGCTACGGCGCTGGTGAGAATCATGTTTTCCACCGACTGTTTCACATCGTTGACAATCTGTCGTCCGGCGAGTTTTATTTCCGCTTCGGCGTTGGATTTTATTTCGTCGGCCTGTTTCTTTGCCGCCGCTTCGATTTCGCCGGCTTTGCGACGCGCTTCCGCCAGAATGTTTGCGGCTTCGGCTTTTGCGGTTTCGAGAAGCGATTCGGCTTCCCGTTTTCCCTTCGACAAACCTTCGTTGTAGAGTTTGTCGGTCAATTCCTGTAATTTATTGCTCATGTCAAACAAATCTATTAATTTTCATGCGGAAACAAAATTAGTAATACTTTTCATGCTGCAAAAGAAAAAAAATCCTAAAAATGCTTTATAATGTTCATACAGGTTGTCGGCAAGCGCGTTGACCGATGAAAACTTTATCGCCGATTCGCTTTTTTACTCGAAAAGACATAACTTTGCGGCGTTTTATTTAATAATGTGGAGATGAAATCGGTTAGTAATTCAATGAAACGAACTGCATTTGGGAAGATTATGTTAATACTGCTGCCGCTGCTGCCGCCGCTCGCTGTCGAAGCGCAAAACTACAAGTTCCCTCTGAACAAGGAAATGTCCATGTCGGCTAACTTCGGCGAAATACGCGGAGGGCATTTTCATTCCGGCATAGACTTGAGGGTCGGCGGAGCGCCGGGCGCCGAGGTTTACGCGGCCGAATCGGGATACGTTGCCAGAATATTCGTCAGCCCGACGGGTTACGGCAAAGCGCTCTATATAGAGCATCCCGACGGGCGCACCTCCGTGTACGCCCACCTCGACAGGTTCGCGGGCAAAATCGCCGAATACGTCGAAAACTATCAGTACAGCCGCCAGCGATTCACGGTCAACGATTATCCCGCGTCCAAGCTGCTGTCGGTCAAGAAAGGCGACGTGATAGGCTTTGCCGGCAATTCGGGTTCGTCGGGCGGCGCCCACCTGCACTTTGAAATCAGGGAAACGGCGCGTCATGCCCCCATAAATCCCGTCACCACAGGCTACTTCAAGCCGAAGGACAACATCCCCCCCACAATCCATAAACTCGCCCTCTTCACCCTCGACACCATCAACGACATCACCCGTCCGCGCCTCCTGAAATCTCTGGAACTCGTCAAGCGCGGACAGTACTACGAACCCGTCGCCGGCGAAACCGTAGAAGTCTGCAATCCCGTCTTCTTTGCGATAGAAGCCGACGACCGTCAGCCCGAAAACACCAGCAAGCACGGAATTAACGTCATGAAAGCATATCTCAACGGCGGCAGATTCTTCGGATACCGAATCGACGGATTCGACTTCTCCGTCACGAAATTCGTCAACAGTCTGATAGCATACGACGAACTCATCAGCTCCAAAACCGTTTACATCAAAACCTACGTCGAGGAAGGCAACAAGCTCCCCCTCTACGAAGGAGTCAAAAACAACGGAATACTGAGCCTGCCCGACACCTCGCCGCACGAAGCGCTCATAGAGGTTTTCGACGATTCGGGCAACAAAAGCTCGCTCAGGTTCAAAATCCGCCGCAGTGCCAGCGTCGCCGTGAAGCACCAGACGGCAAACTCCGCGCAGTTCATCACCATGCTCGCCGACGACGACTTTGAATATGCAAACGAAGAGTTCTCCTTTACCCTCGAACCCAATTCGCTCTACTCCGACGCGCTGTTCAAGATAGAAACCGGCAGACGGCAGGATGCCTATTCCAACGCAATTTCCGTAGGCTACAAGACAGTCCCCCTGCACAAGAGCGCCAAGCTGCGAATCAAACCGCTGAGCCTGCCCTCGCGGCTGAGAAACCACGCCTTCGTCGGCGGACTGGACGACAAGGAGAAAAAAACCGTTTATCACGGAGGACAATTCGACGCCGACGGCTTCCTCGCAACCAGCGTATCGACATTCGGCACCTATTTCATCTCGGTCGATACCATAGCCCCGAAAATCTCGGTAGCTTCAAAAAGCGACAACTACTCGAATCGCGACAAACTCGCGGTCTCGCTGAGCGACGACCTTTCGGGCATCTCCTCCTACAATTGCTATATCGACGGAAAGTGGGCGCTCTTCGAATACGACCCCAAAACCCAGTCGGGATTTTGCCCCCTCTCCGCAAAACGACTCGGCGCTAAGGGCAAAAGACGAAAAATGAAACTCGTGGTGTCCGACAAATGCAAAAACACCGCCACCTTTAATTATAGCTTTGTTTACTGACAGGGTATAATGAATGTTCTCTTCGGAATGACGCCGGCCGAGCTTAAATCGCTCGCCGCAAAAATGAAATTCCCCGCATACTACGGGCTGCAGATTGCCGAACGTCTCTACAAGGGCGACGTTACCGAAATCGACGCCATCACCAACCTGTCGAAACGGGCGCGAGCAGCGCTTGCCGCAGAATACGAAACGGGAATATATCCGCCCTCGGTAACGACAGTTGCGCGCGACGGAACAAAAAAATATCTCTACCGGCTGCACTCGGGTCACGCCGTCGAATCGGTATATATCCCCGAAGCCGAACGCGCAACGCTCTGTATTTCCTCGCAGGCGGGATGTCGCATGGGCTGCCGCTTCTGCATGACAGCCCGCGCAGGCTTCAAAACGAACCTCGCGGCAGGCGAAATACTCAATCAGATTCGCAGCCTGCCCGAAAGAGCCGCGCTCACAAACATAGTCTATATGGGAATGGGCGAACCGATGGACAATGCGGACGAAGTGCTGAAAAGCCTCGAAATACTGACTTCCGACTACGGCTACGCCATGAGTCATAAACGAATCACCGTATCGACCGGAGGCGTGCGCGAAGGTCTCCCGCGTTTCCTGCGACAAAGCAAATGCCGGCTTGCGATAAGCCTCCACAGCCCCTTCGACGAAGAACGCCTGCAACTGATGCCCATGCACAGAAAGTTCCCCATAGCCGACATAATGAAAACAATTGCCGCCGACCCCTTTCCGCAGCGGCGAATCAGCTTCGAATACATAATGTTCGCCGGAGTGAACGACACGGAACGTCACGCCAGAGCGCTTGTCGGGCTGCTCTCCGGCATAAACGGCTGTCGCGTGAATCTGATACGTTTCCACCGTATTCCCGACTGTAGCCTCTCGCCCTCCGACGAAACAGCCATCGAGAACTTCCGCGCTTATCTCAACTCCAGAGGTCTGCCCGCAACCGTCCGCGCCTCGCGAGGCGAAGATATATTTGCCGCGTGCGGAATGCTCGCAGGCCAATTGGAAATTAAGAATTAAGAATTAAGAATTGCCTTTGGAAATTAAGAATTAAGAATTAAGAATTAAGAATTGCCTGCGGACGCGGGGAGAGTTCAAAATGATTATGAATTATGAATTATACTTCTGTCGTGTTAAAATTGCGAGATAGCGCGGCGTTGTAGTGGCGCTTTTTATCGAAATTTTAACACGACGGAAGTATAATTGAAATGACCTGCTGACGGCGGGGAGCGTTCAGGAGATGGAACAGATTGCGGGTCTTGCGGGCTTGATCCGCAACCTTCAATGACCGTCCGGCCGAAGGGAGCGTTCGGATTGTCCGGTTGTCCGGTCGTCCTGCTCGCCTCCCAAACGCCTCCTTCGGCCGGACGGTCATTGCGGGCTTGACCCGCAATCTGTTCCATCTCCCAAACACTAACTGT
>JAITHX010000042.1 GCA_031279735.1 Prevotellaceae bacterium | reverse complement strand
CAAACCATACCGTAACAATTTGAAATGCACCCGTCATCAGTAAACATCCGCATGTTCCGGATTGTTTTCTTACCTTTGCGGCGTATTTATGAAAACATTAAATTACGATGTTGAAACAGGCGCTTTTTATCGACCGCGACGGAACCATTATAGTGGAGCCGGCGGATAACTTACAGGTTGACAGCCTGGAGAAACTGGAATTTCGTGCAGGTGCAATTACAGCGCTTGCCGCCATCGCCCGACTGGATTTTGAACTCGTGCTTGCAAGCAATCAGGACGGTTTGGGGACAGACGCTTTCCCCGAAGCCGACTTTCTGCCCCCGCACAATAAAATGCTCCAAACCCTGTCGGGCGAAGGCATTGTGTTTGCCGAACAGCTAATCGACCGCAGTTTTGAACACGAAAATACTGAGGGACGCAAACCGCGCACCGGCATGTTTGGCAAGTACCTGAAAGGCGATTACGATTTGTCCCGTTCCTTCGTCGTCGGCGACAGAATTACCGACATCATGCTGGCTAAAAACCTTGGTGCTCGCGGAATACTGCTGCAAACGAAAGAAAAGGGAATGACAATGCTGCAGCCAGCCGAACTGCAAGTACAGGACGTATGCGTTCTGATTACGGACGACTGGCACGAAATATCAGAATTTCTGCGGAAAGAGGAACGCTCCTCAACTGTCGTCCGAAACACCTCCGAAACCCGCATAACACTTTCCATTGACCTGGATGGACGCGGAAAATCGGCAATCAGTACCGGATTAGGATTCTTCGACCACATGCTCTGGCAAATTGTTCATCACGCCGGAGTAAGTCTTTCAGTCGACGTTCAGGGCGATTTGCATGTGGACGAACATCATACTGTTGAAGATACCGCAATTGTGCTGGGCGAAGCCATTCTGAAATCGCTCGGTTCCAAACGTGGCATCGAACGTTACGGGTATGTCCTGCCGATGGATGAGTGCGATGCTGCTGTTTTGCTTGATTTCGGCGGACGAATCGACTTTAAGTGGAATGTGGATTTCAAACGTGAAAGAATCGGCGACGTCCCGACAGAAATGTTCAGCCATTTTTTCAAAACTCTGGCTCAGTCGGCACGCTGCAACCTGCATATTTCGGCGCGGGGCGAAAACGAACATCATAAAATCGAAGGCGTATTCAAGGCTTTTGCCCGCGCTCTGCGCATGGCTGTGCGCCGCGACTCCTTTTCTTACGAACTTCCTAGCAGCAAAGGTGTGTTATGACAGTGATAATTGATTATAAATGCGGCAACCTGCGTTCGGTGAGCAACGCTCTGCGGCGCATCGGGCACGAATACCGCATCACGGGCGATGCGGAGGCAATCAAAGCTGCCTCGCACGTAATCCTGCCCGGCGTGGGCGAAGCATCATCCACGATGGAGGCGCTTAAAAACAGCGGACTTGCAGATGTTCTGCCCTCACTTACCCAACCGACGCTGGGCATTTGTATCGGCATGCAACTGATGTGTCGTTTCAGCGAGGAAGGCAATGTGCCCTGTCTCGGCATATTTGACGTCGAGGTGCGCAAACTGCGTGTCCCAAACGATTTGAAAGTACCTCATATCGGCTGGAACACTGTTACACGTTTAGCGTCGCCGCTCGCCGACGGAATTTCCGAAGGAGCATATTTTTATTACGTACATTCTTTTGCGCCGGAAATCGGCAGTCAAACGGCAGCGATTACCGAGTACGGTACGGCTTTCAGCGCAATCCTGCAAAACGCAAACTTTTTCGGAACGCAGTTTCATCCTGAAAAAAGCGGAGAAGCAGGCGAACGGTTACTCGCAAACTTTCTGAAATTATGATAGAAATCATCCCTGCAATGGACCTCATCGAGGGTAAATGCGTCCGTCTTTCTCAAGGCGATTATGAACGGAAAACCGTTTACAGTGAAAATCCCTTAGAGATGGCAAAAATGTTTGAAGCTCACGGAATCAGTCGCCTGCATCTGGTCGATTTGGACGGAGCCAAAGCCGGACGGATTATTAATTATAAGGTGTTGGAAAAAATCACCTCGCACACTTCCCTGACTGTCGATTTCGGCGGAGGACTGAAAACGGACGAGGATTTGAAAACAGCATTCGACAGCGGAGCACAGATGATAACGGGCGGCAGCATCGCCGTAAAAAATCCCGAACTGTTCCGGCGCTGGATTGACGTCTTCGGAGCGCAGGCTGTTATTCTCGGCGCTGACTGCCGCAACGGTAAAATCGCCGTATCGGGCTGGCTCGAAGAAACCGACGAGGAAGTAATTCCGTTTATAGAAAGATGGCGAAAGAAAGGTATCGCCAAAGTTATCTGTACCGACATCTCAAAAGACGGAACAATGAACGGCGTCAATATAAATCTGTACAGCGAAATACGGCAAAACGCGCCGGAACTTTATCTGATTGCAAGCGGCGGCGTGCGCGACATCAGCGACATAGAGTTGCTGGAAGAAGCACATATAGCAGGTGTTATCGTCGGAAAAGCCCTGTACGAAGGACGTATCAGTTTGAAACAAATCACAGGTTTTATATGTTAGCAAAACGAATCATACCCTGTTTGGACATCAAAGACGGCGCAACCGTAAAAGGGATTAACTTTCTCGAACTTCAATCGGTAGGCGACCCTGTGGAATTAGGACGGAAATATGCTCTCGAAGGCGCCGACGAGCTGGTTTATCTCGACATAAGCGCAAGCTCCGAAGGACGGAAAACCTTTACGGAACTTGTCAGCCGTATTGCCGAAAATATCAATATACCGTTCACGGTGGGCGGAGGAATTTCTTCGCTCGACGACGCCGCACGTCTGTTAATAGCCGGCGCAGACAAGATAACGGTCAACAGCGCCGCCGTCCACCGTCCCGAACTGATAGACGAAATAGCCACGCGCTACGGCAGTCAGTTCGTAGTCGTAGCCATCGACGCTAAAACCATAGATGGACGCTGGACAGTAACAACACACGGCGGCAAACGGCTGAGCGAACGCGAACTGTACGTCTGGGCAAAAGAAGTCGAAGCGCGCGGCGCCGGCGAGATTCTTTTCACTTCGATGGACCACGACGGCACTAAAAGCGGATATCCCTGCGAAACATACGCCCGTCTTTGCGACAGCCTTTCGATTCCGGTAATCGCATCCGGCGGAGCCGGCTCTGTGGACGATATTGCCGACGTGCTCACTCGCGGCAAAGCTGACGCTGCGCTGGCGGCAAGCATTTTTCATTACGGAGAAATCCCCGTTCCGACACTGAAACAAGCCCTGCTCAAAAAGGGAATAAATGTAAGAATATAAAAATCATGATACAATTCGACGAATTAAATACCGCAAAGAATCCTGACGGATTGATTCCTGCCGTCATTCAGGACGACAGAACTCTGGCAGTTCTAATGCTGGGCTATATGAACCGCGAGGCATTTAATAAAAGTATGGAAGAAAACCGCGTAACGTTCTACAGCCGTACAAAATGCCGACTGTGGACAAAAGGCGAAACCAGCGGAAATTTCCTTCAAATCGTTTCCATTGACGCCGACTGCGACGCCGATACCCTGCTGATTAGAGTCATTCCTCAAGGTCCGACATGTCATAAAGGAACAAAAACCTGTTTCGGCGAAGACAAACCGGAAGGATTTATCCGCGAATTGCAAAGCCTCATTCAACAGCGCCATCGCGATATGCCGGAGAACTCATATACTACCGCGCTTTTCAGGAAAGGCATAGAAAAAATCGCCCAGAAAGTAGGAGAAGAAGCTGTTGAAACGGTAATCGAAGCAGTTGCCCGCAACCGTGAAGCCATGCTCTACGAGGCAGCCGACCTGGTTTATCACTTGCTGGTCTTGCTCGAAGCAAGCGACTGCACAATTGCCGACATCGAACAGGAACTTGCAAAAAGACATTCGTAAATTTCGATAAAATCTCTTAATAAATGAGTATTGAGTACAGAGTATTGAGTATTGAGTACTCTGTCGGTACTCAATACTCCCCCGCCGGTACGGATTTACAATCTGTGCCGCTTGGTTTGCCTAATCCGCAGGCAACGCTTCGCTCGCCTGCGGTTATGAAAATTCAGACCTTCGGGCTATCGCCTCAAAATTTTCTTATCATACTCTATACCCTCGCCGACGCGGATTTACAACCATTTATTGTCTGAACTGCGAGTGTTAGACGAAAGAGCGTCATTGCGGGCTTGACACGCAATCTCCCATAAACCCATTGTTCTAATGAGATTCTGACTTTCGTCAGAATGACGGACAGTGATTTTTAGAGGTAACCTAATCTAAATACCGTTAACTTAGGTTAAAACACAAGTCCCGACACAACAATATCAGTTTCGTCGCGTTGATAAGGGCAAGAATAGGATATACAGAAACAAATCTCAACCCCGCTACAATCTTGTGGTCAGGCACAAAGTCCCCGGACTTTGGCTGCAAACGGAAACGACATCGGGAAAAAATTAAGCATTACAGTGCCCCCGGTGTCGTTAACCGTTTTGTTAAATAAGGCATTACGACTTTCTCCTGCATCTAAAAAATCACAAACAACAAGGCAATTGTTCTTCCGACAGCTCGCTTACAATATTTAAGGCAACACGAAATCTCACTTTTCATGCGCATGAAATTTTATTTTCATGCGCATGAAATTTCCGAAGACGAGCTAATAATTCCAAACCACCATCAATTGCAGTCCTTTGCCCTGAAAGCGAGAGGAGTTGGCGGTGGGCATCGGGACGTTCATGGATGACGGATTCCAGTAGCCTATCAGGTGGAAGGTGAAGTGGTTGAACTGCTTTTGCCAGTTTACGAGATTGTACGTTTGCCGGTCGTTCCAGGAGTAGTAGAGCATCGCGCTGACTTGGTC
>JAITHX010000016.1 GCA_031279735.1 Prevotellaceae bacterium | reverse complement strand
CTTTCTGAAACGTCCGAAATTCGTTTCGCATCACTATTGCCAGCTCGAATATCCTGTCCCAGCAGCCGATAAGAAAACAGTCGTCGCCGCCCGAAAACACGGTGTAAACATGTTGTTTCATTTTGTTTTTCTTGATTAACTCCAGCAAGTGTCCGTCGAAGAACTCAGTCAATTCTCCCGACAGCTTTTTGTAATCATCTTCCTTTCTGTCGCGAAACAATGCTCCCAGATTATCCACGTCGAGTTTCAGTGCCGCCAGTTTTTCGTCGCCTTCGGAGAATTTTACGATCTTGTCGAAATCCAGCATTTGACCGTTTTCATCTCTCGGCACTTGATCGTTAATTCCCTTAATATCCTTTGTATCTCTGTCCGGAACAGGCTGCTGTTTCGCGTCAAACGTTTCATACGAAAGAGGGCGTCTCAGTTTTGCTCTCTGTATCTTTTTGTTGACGGCGTCTAACAATTCTTTGGTTACTTCTCCTTTATTATTTTCCACGAAAGCGATATACGGAAAAATATCTTGCAGTTTATATCCTTCGCATAAACTCGCGATAAAATCCGACAATTCCGTTTCGGTTCTTTCCGTTTCGGCTTTCAGATAAAAATTACCGCCGCCATTGTACAGCAGATCATCATCGTCGGTAATTCCGAGGAAACCTCTTAACTGTTTCAAACAGTCATCCGCAACAGTCTGTACATAACCGGAGCGCTTTTTCAACTCCCTCGCCGCGCCGTCTCCCGGCACATTAAAAATAAACGACTGAATACCCGATAGATCGCATTTTAAAATATATTTTTTCATATTATCCATTGTTCCATATATTTTCAAGATTAAAACGTCCCCGCAAATGTACAACATTTTTTTCGGATATGCCGCAACCGGTTCCGTGAAAAAATATTGATTTTGTTGTTCAGTGATGTGAAATTAGTGCTGATGCACTAAAACCATCCTTTAACCGCCCTTTAATCGTCTGCTTAAAAAAAACGGTTAAACGATTTGTTTAATCGAAACATTCGCTCTATCTTTGTCGGGAAATTTAATGGATACACTATAATAATATGGCAAAAACGAATAAGAACAGGAATCTCGGCGGAGAAGGCGAAGACATTTCGACTGAAGAAAAGATAAAGGCTGCGGCATTGAAACTGTTTCAGCAAAAAGGATTCGCGGGCGCGAAGACTCGCGACATCGCCGAAGAAGCCGGCATAAACATCGCTCTGCTCAACTATTATTTCAGAAGCAAGGAAAATCTTTTCGAGATAATCATGGAGGAGAGTATCCGCAAGGTCTTCACGGGGCTGCGCGACATACTGGGCGACGAGGAAACGAGTCTCGACCGCAAACTCGAACAGATTGCGTGCAACTATATCGACGCTCTGCTCGAAAATCCCGATTTGCCGCTCTTTATCCTCAGCGAAATTCAGGCTAACGTCACGGGATTCGTCGAAAAGAACCGACTGCCGCAGGGGTTCGTCAGGCGGATACTGTCCGACAGTTCGTTTATGAAGCAGCTCGCCGAAGAGCTGAATCTCGACGACCCGATACAAATCGTACTCAATCTGCTCTCTCTTTCGGTTTTCCCCTTCGCCGCCAAACCGCTGTGGCTGCTGATGACGGAAACGGATGCCGACGAGTTTGCCAAACTCATGGAGCAGCGAAAGAAGCTTATACCGATATGGATTAAAAATATGAAAATGCAATGAAAGCACGATTATTGCTCTTTGTCGCCGCCATGCAGTGCGCAGTGGCGGCAGGCGCGCAGACTGTCGGCATCGAAGAATGTTTCGAAAGAGCCGAAGCGCACTATCCTCTCGCCAAGCAGCGGGGACTCGCGGAACAGGAGGCGCGCGTCGAGGCGGAAAATATCGCCAAAACCCTGCTCCCGCAGGCGGTGCTGAATCTTCGGGCAAGCTATCAGTCGGATGTGGTGTCGGTTCCGCTCGACCTTCCGGGCTTGCCCAAAATATCGAAAGACCAGTACAAGGCTACTCTCGACCTGACGCAGACTCTTTGGGACGGAGGCGTCGCCAAAGCCCTGACTCGGATTGCAACGCTTGAGGGAGAGATTGAATCGCTGGGCATAGACGTGGAACTTTACCGGCTGCGCGATCGCATTGCGGGGCTATATCTGGGCGTCCTGCTGCTCGACGAGCAGGTCGGGCAAACCGATCTGCTGACCGCGAATCTCGAAACAAGCCTGAAAACCGCCGAGGCGATGCAGGCGAACGGGGTTGCCGCGCTGTCGGACATCGACGTGCTGAAGGTCGAGATTCTGAACGCGCGGCAGAAAAAGATAGAAACGGAGGGGACGAGGGACGCTTATCTGTCGATGCTGTCGGCTGCTGTCGGCGTCGCGCTCTCCGTTGCGATGCTTCGGAAGCCCGCGCCCGCCGTGCCGAACGAATCGGAGACTCCGAAAGCGGATCGGCGTCCCGAAACCGTTTTGTTCGCCCGCCAGACCGCCATGCTCGACGCTCGCGAAAAACTGACCGACGCGAAAAATACCCCGAAGTTCAATCTGTTCGTGCAGGGAGGCTACGGCAAGCCCGGACTGAATATGCTTGCGGACAAGTTCGACTTCTTCGCTTTGGGAGGCGTGGGGATAACGTGGAACTTCGGCGGACTCTACACCCGCGCAAACGAAAAGCGCATCATCGGCATCGGGCGCGAGAAGATACGGAATCGCGCGGAAACGCTTGAGTTCGACATAAACAGGCAGGCGGCGGGAGTGTTGCGCGAAATGTCGTCGTATGCCGGAATGCTGGAGGGCGACAGGGAAATAATCCTTCTCCGTGAGAAGGTGCGTCAGGCGGCGGAACGAAAGTACAACAATGGAGTTTACACGGTCAACGAGCTTGTTAAGGACATAAACGCCGAGAATCTCGCCCGTCTGACTCTCGCCGTCCACGAAACAATGTATCTTATGAAATTATATACATACAAAATATTGATGAACGTATGAAAACAGGTATCTTTCTGATCATGGCGGCGTTTTGCTTCGCCGCCTGCAAAAGCCGCGCTCCGCTGCACGATGCGTCGGGCGTGTTCGAGGCTACGGAAGTGACAGTATCCGCCGAAGCCTCCGGCAAACTCGAACGCTTCGACCTCCGCGAAGGCGACAGAATCGAAAAGGGACGCTGCCTCGGACATGTCGATAGCATCCAGCTGCATCTGACTAAGCTCCAGCTTATGGCCGCGCGAAATGCAGTCGAATCGAAAAAACCCGACGTCGGACTGCAGATTGCGGCAATCGGCGAACAGGTGAGCAAAGCCGAAATGGAGAAAAAGCGCGCGGAGAATCTTTTCAGGGACGGGGTGGCGACGCGGAAGCAGCTGGACGACGCCGTGTCGCAACTCAGCGTGCTGAGGAAAACCCTCGATGCTCAAACCAGCTCCCTCAAACTGTCGGTGAAAAGTCTGGACGAGGAGAGCGTCTCGCTTGCCGTTCAGATTGCCCGAATAGACGACCAGATAGCCAGATGCAGGGTGACGAATCCCATCGACGGCGTGGCGCTGAGCAAGTATGCCGAGGAGAAGGAAACGGTGACGCAGGGCAGACCGCTCTACAAGATAGCCGACATCGACAACATGTTTCTGAGGGTTTATGTCGTGTCGTCGCAGCTGCGCGACGTTGCGCTCGGTCAGCGGGCGGAAGTGACAGTGTCGTTCGGCGAAACGATAAAACGCTACGACGGCGCGGTGACATGGATTTCCAGCAAGGCGGAATTTACGCCCAAGACTGTACAAACGAAGGACGAACGCGAAAATCTGGTGTATGCCGTGAAGATTGCTCTCCGGAACTCCGACGGACTGCTGAAGATAGGCATGTATGGAGATGCGCGTTTCAATCCGGCGAACGGGGAACGCGACGGGCTGTCGTTTCGCGACGGATCGTTTCGCGATGCTTTGACGGGCGACGAGCGATGAATACTCCTCCTCCCGTAGCCTGCAGCGCGATACGAAAATCCTACCCCGGAGGAATCGCCGCGCTGAACGGCGTGAGTTTCGAGCTTGCCGCCGGCGAAATATTCGGAATAGCAGGCCCCGACGGCGCCGGCAAAAGCACGCTGTTCCGCATCGCGGCAACTCTGCTGCTGCCCGATGCGGGAAGCGTCTCCGTCATGGGTTTCGACACGGTGCGCGACTTTCGGCGGATTCGCAGTCTGCTCGGCTACATGCCCGGACGCTTCTCGCTCTACGGCGATCTGACTGTTGAGGAAAACTTGCGGTTTTTCGCCACGCTGTTCGGCTCCACTGTCGAAAAAAACTACAGTCTGGTGAAGGACATCTATTCGCACATCGAGCCGTTCCGCAAACGCAGGGCGAGCGCCTTGTCGGGCGGGATGAAACAGAAGCTGGCGCTCAGCTGCGCTCTGATTCACAAACCGGAGGTGCTGCTGCTCGACGAACCCACGACGGGCGTTGACCCCGTTTCGCGAAAGGAGTTCTGGGAAATGCTGAAACGCCTGCAGCAGCAGGGCATCACGATTCTGGTTTCGACGCCCTATATGGACGAAGCGGCGCTGTGCGACCGCATCGCTCTGATTGCCGACGGCGCGTTTATGCGTATCGACACGCCGGCGGGACTGATAGCGTCCTGCGACGAAACGCTGCTGGCAGTGAAGGGCGACAATATGCCGCAACTGCTAAAGCTGCTGCGCGCTCATCCGGCAGTGAAATCCTCGTTCGCGTTCGGCGACGCGCATCACGTTGCCGTGGAAAGAAACTGCACCGCCGCCGCGCTGCAGGCGTCGCTTCCGGCGGAGGGAAATATCGCGGTCGAACCAGTGAAACCAAGCATCGAAGACTGTTACATGTTTTATAGCCGCAGGTAAAAACCCCGCAGGAAATGAAAATGGAAATGGAAATGGAAAAAGCAATAAAAGTAGAAAACCTCGTGAAGAAATTCGGCTCGTTCGCGGCAGTGGACAACATCTCGTTTGAAGTGAATCAAGGCGAGATATTCGGATTTCTCGGAGCCAACGGCGCCGGCAAAACCACCGCCATGAAAATGCTCTGCGGACTGAGCAAACCCACGTCGGGACACGCATCCGTAGCCGGATTCGACATTGCGCGCCAGACAGAATCGGTCAAAAGAAACATAGGCTACATGAGCCAGAAGTTCTCGCTCTACGAAGATCTCACCGTGAGCGAAAACATTCGTCTGTTCGGCGGCGTCTATGGAATGTCGGACGCGGAGATAAAACGAAAGACCGACCTCCTGCTGCAAACTCTCGGATTCGAGAACGAACGCAACATGCTCGTTGGCGCTATCCCGCTCGGCTGGAAACAGAAACTCGCCTTTTCGGTGGCTATATTCCACGAACCGAAAATCGTGTTTCTCGACGAACCCACCGGCGGCGTTGACCCCTCCGTGCGACGACGTTTCTGGGAAATGATCTACGACGCGGCCGAACGCGGCATAACCGTGTTCGTCACCACCCATTATATGGACGAAGCCGAATACTGCAACCGCGTCTCTATAATGGTCGATGGGAAAATCAACGCTCTCGACGCTCCCGATAAGCTCAAACGCAGCCTCAACGCGCCTGATATGGCAACAGTGTTTGAAATACTTGCGCGAAAAGCGCGACGGGTGTAATTAAGAATTAAGAATTAAGAATTAAGAATTAAGAATTGCCTGTCGGACGCGGGGTCAATTATGAACTGATGTTACGCAGTGTGCGGTTTTTAGCACACAGATGACACAGATTTGACAGATGACACAGATTTGACAGATGACACAGATTCGACAGATTTACGCGGATTGGGATTCGTGTAAATCTGTCGAATCTGTGTCATCTGACAAATCTGTCAAATCTGTGTCATCTGTCAAATCTGTGTCATCTGTGTGCTAAAAACCGCATACT
>JAITHX010000015.1 GCA_031279735.1 Prevotellaceae bacterium | reverse complement strand
GCAAAGGACGCGAAGCCCTTGCGTTCTCTGCGAAGCCTTTGCGCCCTTAGCGTTTATAAAAAACACCGCAACGCGGTGAAATACGGGAGGAGGATTTTAAGACTTGCCCCCGTATTTTGGACACCCCGCGCGGCGGAGTTCGCAAGAATAGTTTTCGCGTCTTCTCCAGCCTTTCGTCCCGACTGTTCCGAGAGGCTCGACGCGGCGGCACATTTTATAATTCAGCAAAAACGCTTACCTTTGCGCAACTAAAAATAAAGAAAAAATATGCAGGAAGTCAATTACGAAACCGCTGGAAAAATTGGGATATTACCCGAAGAATTAGACGCAATAAAACACATTCTGGGCAGACTGCCCAACTTCACCGAACTGAACATTTATTCCGCAATGTGGTCGGAACACGCATCCTACAAGAACTCTATCAAATGGATCAAGACGCTCCCCCGAAAAGGCGCGCATATTCTCGCCGAGGCGGGAAGCGAAAACGCCGGTCTGGTTGACCTCGGCGACGGTCTCGCCTGCGCCTTCAAAATCGAATCGCACAATCATCCCTGCGCGGTGGAACCCTATCAGGGCGCCGCAACAGGCGTGGGAGGCATAAACAGAGACATTTTCACTATGGGCGCCCGTCCTCTCGCCCAACTCAACTCCCTGCGCTTCGGCAACCCGAACGAAGCGCACAACAAACGTCTGATTCGCGGAGTGGTGAAGGGCATAGGCGACTACGGCAACTGCTTCGGAGTGCCCGTCGTGGGCGGCGAAGTATCGTTCGACGACTGCTACACCATCAATCCCCTCGTCAACGCCATGTCGGTGGGGCTGGTTGAAACGGGCAAAACCATATCCGCCACCGCAAAGGGCGCGGGCAACCCCGTGTATATAGTAGGCTCGCGCACCGGCAAGGACGGAATACACGGAACGACTTTCGCCTCAGCCGACATCACCGAAGATTCCGCCGCCGACATACCCTCGATTCAGGTGGGCGACCCCTTCATGGAAAAACTCCTGCTCGAAGCCTCGCTCGAACTCCGCGACAGCGGCGCGCTCGTCGGCATGCAGGACATGGGCGCCGCCGGCATCATCTGCTCGACTTCCGAAATGTCGGAACGCGGCGGATGCGGAATGAGGATCGACCTCTCGAAAGTCCCCCTGCGTCAAAAGAACATGGAAGCGTGGGAGATTCTCCTCTCCGAATCGCAGGAGCGAATGCTTGCGACGGTGGAAAAAGGCAAGGAATCTGTGGTTGAAGCCATCTTCGACAAATGGGATCTGGCGTGCGCAATCATAGGCGAAGTGATAGAAGAGGACCGACTGCTGTTTTACTTCAAAGACGAAAAGCTTGCCGACGTGCCGGCCTCGTCGCTCGCTCTCGGCGGCGGCGCCCCGCAGTACGACCGCGAATACCGCGAACCCGCATACCTCGCCGAACACAATGCGTTCAGCATCGACAGCATCCCCGAACCCGAAAACCTCAAGGACATAGCCGTGTTCCTCGCCGGACATCCCAACATAGCGTCCAAGCGCTGGGTTTACGAACAGTATGATTCAATGGTGCGCACGGTGAACATGAGCACTAATTTCCCCTCCGACGCCGCAGTGGTCTCGATAAAGGGAACGAAAAAGGCTCTCGTTCTTACGGTGGACTGCAATTCGCGCTACGTCAAAGCCAATCCGAAGGTCGGAGCGATGATAGCCGTTGCCGAAGCCGCCAGAAACGTGGTGTGCACCGGCGGCGAACCCTGCGGAATAACCAACTGCCTCAACTTCGGCAATCCCTATAATCCGGAAATCTACTGGCAGTTTGTCAAAGCGGTGGAAGGAATGGGCGAAGCCTGCAACAAATTCGGCACCCCCGTCACCGGCGGCAACGTGAGTTTTTACAACCAGTCGGAAATCGGCGGCAAAACCGAAGCCGTCTTCCCTACCCCTACCATAGGAATGTTGGGACTGCTCGCCGACAAGAAACGTCAAACTTCGCTCGCCTTCCGCAACAAGGGCGACATGATATATCTCATCGGACGCTCGCGCAACGACATTTCCTCGTCCGAATATCTCTATTCCCGTCTCAATGTGAAAGCGTCGCCGGCTCCGTACTTCGACCTCGACGAAGAGTACGAAACGCAGCGCCTCATGAAAGCGCTGATTGTCGCCAATCTGGTGCAGAGCGCCCACGATGTCTCCGACGGCGGACTGTTCGTCACTCTGCTTGAATCGGCAATGCCCGGCGGATTTGGATTCGACATAACTTCCGACGCCGAAATAAGAACCGACGCCTTTCTGTTCGGCGAATCGCAAAGCCGCATAGTAGTATCTGTATCCCCCTCGAAGGACGCCGCTTTCATCGACTTCGCCGGCAAATACAAAGCGCCGGTCTCCACTCTCGGCCACGTGACTAAATCGGAAATCAGAATCGACGATTCCTCCTTCGGCTTCATCAGCGACTTTAAGAAACGATACGATACGGCGCTGGAGATAATTATGAATCAGGAATAATCTTCAATTACGAATTACGAATTACGAATTACGACCTGTCTAATTACGAATTACGACCTGCGGACGTACAGCCGAAGCCGGACGTAATTCGTAATTCGTAATTCGTAATTACTCACCGCGTTGCGGTGTTTTTATAACGCAAGGGGCGCAAAGGCTTCGCAAAGGGCGCAAGGGCTTCGCGTCCTTTGCGAAAGGCGCGCGGTTAGGGATGTGTTAGAAATAACTTATAAGGGATGCAGTTCGGTTTTTTAGCACACAGATTTCAATTACGAATTACGAATTACGGATTACGTCCCGACTTAGGACGTGTCAATTACGAATTCAGAACTCCAGAAGTGGATAACATCTTACGTCTAATACAGACTGTTTTATGAAAAGCATATCGCAAAATGATACTGTCGCAAAAACAGCGCGGAGAGTCGGGGAGAGTTCCGGAGATGGAAAAGATTGCGGGTCAAGCCCGCAATGACCGTCCGGCCGGAGGGAGCGTTCAGGAGTCGAGCGAGACGGCAGGACA
>JAITHX010000012.1 GCA_031279735.1 Prevotellaceae bacterium | reverse complement strand
ATATGACATATTTATATTATGCTCTCGGCGCAATCGTTGCGATTTGGATCGCAGGCAGCGTCAGCCGACATGTGCGCGGACGCGGTAAAACAGTCCGTATAGCGGAAGAAAACTGCACGGCTTGCGGAAAATGTCTGAAAAGATGCAAGCATCATGTTTTTGAAATAATAAAGGACGATGCGGGCGCGCGGCGTCTCGTTTTGAAAAATCCCGACAAGTGCACGGCTTGCGGCGACTGCGTCGGAGCATGTAAGTTTAAGGTGCTGGAAATAGTTAAAAAATAGGGTATGGGCGGGATTTTGGACACCCCATGTATAAGGTATAGGGTGCTTCGCCGGATGGCAGGGATTCTATTTCTGTCTTTTCCGGCGAAGCACCCCATACCCCTTAATGGACCCATACCCTATACCCTATAACGGGCAATTTTATCTATAACGAAAATAAGCAGGAAGCCAGTCGCAAGCATAATCAGCGCTGCCGGAATCATTGCGTCGGCTCCGGTGGTTTCGACGTATGTGCAGGGCAGCACGTTGATTTCCCTCACGGGGATGAGTTCGCCTTTGGAATTGAAGATGGATTCGACGGTTTCCTTCCAAGGCCATATTTTGTTCAGCGAGCCGAACATCATCCCGCCGAGAAACGCGATGGTGACAAACCTGTATTTTTTCAGCAGCCACGACAGGAAATGCGAAAACGAAATCAGTCCCGATGCCGCGCCGAGTGCGAAAACGCCTATTGCTATCAGGTCGAGACTGCCGATGGCGCGGAGCATGTATTCGTATTTGCCCAGCAGAAGGAGTATGAAACTGCCGGAGATGCCCGGAAGTATCATGGCGCAGATGGCGGCGGCTCCGGAAACGAAGATGAACCACAGCGCGTCGGGCGTTTGCGAGGGTCCGACGACGGTTATCAGATAGCCTGCCGCTATTCCGGCGGCGAGGGAAACGAAATGCGACGGTTTCCATTTGTCGATGTCCTTAAGCACAAACCAGACGGAGGCGAGTATCAGTCCGAAGAAGAACGACCACACCGGAACAGGGTAATTTTTCAGCAATGCGGTGATTATTTTTGCAAGCGAAAGAAAACTCAGCGCTATGCCCGCCAGCAGCGCGAGCAGAAAGCCGAGATTGGCTTCCTCCATGAATATTTTCAGGTTGAATTTGTTTGCCGGAAGGCGCGCTATCGCTTTCGGAAAGTTTTTGACGGACGAAAGCAATTCGTCGTAAATTCCCGTAATGAAGGCTATTGTTCCTCCCGACACGCCCGGAACCACGTCGGCGGCTCCCATTCCCATTCCTTTCAATGCGATTGTCGAATAGTGTTTTATTTTTTCAGTCATGAGGGGTATATTCTCCGTAATTGTTTAGTTTCATATTTTTGCCGAAATAATTGATTATGTAGGCATCGTTTTTGGCTTCCGGCACGCAGCGGAAAAACATGTCGAGGGCGTAGATGAATATCTGTCCCGCCTCGAACAGCGATTTGCAACATTCCTCTATCAGTCCGAGATGATAACATGCCACTGCATTCTTGTATTTGTCTTCAAAAAAAGTCTTTATGCCGTTTTCAAATAAGTCGGACGAATAATGTTCCACCTTTTTCATCCCTTCCAGCATAGGGGAGAGGGTTGCCAAGTCCGAGACCATCGCTATCATGCACAAACCCTTGAGGTGAGTGAACTCTCTGTTGCCCGGCTCGATGTTCCACGCTTCTTCGAGCAGTTTCACCGCCGTTTGATAATCGTGCCTCCCGCAGGCTATTTTCGCCATTTCGCAGTAGGCGGAAGCAAGTTCGGGATCGTTGCGGATAGCCTCGGTGAAACACTCTTCGGCTTTGGACGTATTGTTTTTTTCGACATGACATTTTCCGAGATTGAAAAGCAGGTCGGGGTCGTTCGGTTTCGTTTCGAGCATTTCCGTCGTCCACTTCATCGCCGCGTCTATTTCCTTGAGCATGATGAGCGTATTGGATTTGCCGATGGCGGCGGAAATATTCTTTTCGTTTATCGAGAGAGCGAAGTCGAAAGCGTGGAGAGCTTTCAGGTGGTCGGAATTGCCCGAATGGAAGATGCCCAGCGAAATCCATATTTTCTCGTCGAAAGGATTTTCGTCCAGTGCCTTTTCGTAGTACAGCTCCGCCTGTTCCGGCTCCGAAATCCGTTCGTAGCAGTAAGCCGTCTGGCAAAAGAGTTCGGCATCGGCTTTGCCGGCGTCGATGAGTTCGTGCATAAAAACGAGAGCTTCCTTATAATAGCCCTCGTCTATTAGAAATTCCGGAATATCGTAAATCCTCGAATCGAAATCAAAATCCTCGTCCTCCCGAAAACATTTCTTCATGGCGATTTCGAACTGCGCCATTGCCTTGTCGGGATTGTCGAGAATCAGGTAAAGCTGTCCCTTGTAAACGTTCACGTCATATACATCAGTCTGGTTTTCTATTTCCACGATGAGTTCCGACGCTTTTTCGTATTCTTCGAGATAGATGAATATTTCGACTTTCAGAATGTCGAGTTTTCGGTTTTCCGGATGACACAGCTTTGCGTGAATCTGCGCTTCGAGTGCGTCGAAGTATCTGTTTTCGTTAATGTAGTGGGATACGATTATTTCAAATTCGTCGAAATCGAAATACATTGATTCCCCGTTGTACAAAAGCACTTCATATTTTTGAATCAAATTTTCTTCGTCCATAAGTTCAAGATAAAGTTAATAGAGCCTTTTTCAGTTTTTCGGTCAGCTGTTCGCTCGCTTTCGCCAGAGGCAGTCTCAGCTCGTTTTCAATCAGCCCCGCAACAGACAGCATCGCCTTCACCCCTGCGGGATTGCCCTCGACAAAAAGCAGATCGATCACCTCGACGAGCTGCAAGTGCAGTTTTCTTGCCTCGACGAAATTTCCGCCGAGAGCGGCATGCACCATCTTTCCGAACTGGCGAGGGAATGCGTTGGCAACAACCGATATTACCCCGTCGGCGCCCATAGCGGTCTGAGCCAGCGTCAGTCCGTCGTCGCCCGAAAGAACGGAGAAATCCTCCGGTCGGTCTCTCAGTATATAGCTCAATTGATTCAGGTTGCCCGAAGCGTCCTTGAGCGCCGCGATGTTTTTGTGTTCGGCGAGCCGCAGGCAGGTGTCCGCCGACATGTTGACGCCCGTTCGTCCGGGCACATTGTAAAGCACCAGAGGTTTGGGCGAAGCGTCGGCAACGGCGGCAAAATGAGCTTCGATGCCCTTTTGCGAAGGCTTGTTGTAGTACGGCACGACGCTCAAAACCGCGTCGGCTTCGACCGGAAGCGCGGCGACCGCTTTGACCGCCGCTTCGGTATTGTTGCCCCCGACGCCTACCACAAGGGGCAGTTTCCGCGAGTTCTTTCCCGCTATCAGCTCGACGATGTTTCGTTTTTCGTCGTCGGTCAGCGTCGGGGTTTCGGCGGTTGTGCCGAGGGCTACGAGGAAATCGACGCCGCCATCGCCGACATGTTCCACAACTTTAGCCAGAGCGTCAAAATCTACGGACTTATCCATTTTGAAGGGGGTGACGAGAGCCACTCCCGCTCCTGATATTCTGTTCATTTGTTTGTATTGATTTTTTGGAGATAAAATTCCAGTTGTTCCATGAAGCATTTTTCCGTGTCGCATCCCGTAATGACAAGATCGTAGGGAGCGGATTCTTCGATGAAGCGTCCGACTTTGAAGTCGGCTTTAGACATGATTGTAATGTATTGAAGAGAAAAATATGTTTTCGTCGACAAATCGACGAGGATGTCGAATCGTTCGTCGATAAAATTGTCTATATCCTCCATTTTCGGCTTCCCGAACCAGTTGCACGCCTTGTCCGAGAACCATATTTCGCGTTCTGTGGAAAGCACGTTCATTTCCAGTTTGTCGTCGAAGTAGATAACAGTGTGCAGCTGCAGCTTGTGCTTGGCGGCAACGGCTTTCAGCAGCGCCGCGATTTTGTTCATGTCGGCAAAGAACGGAAAGATAACTCCCACTCTTCTTGCCGTGCTGAAATTATGCGCCGTCACTGTCTTTAGCCGCGATTTCCTAATCGCCGCCCGAATACAATTTTCCCTGAATAAATTCCTTATATAACTCAACATCATACCGTCTTGTCTTAATCCGATCGCGCACTCGGATAATCGTTAAACTACGACTTTATCTCTCATAACACATTATTCTTTTTAACGCGGCAAAGGTAGTAATTTTATAATTACGAATTACGAACTGTGATCAATTACGAATTACGAATTACGAATTACGACAACTGCGGACGTACAGCCGCAGTCGGTCGTAATTCGTAATTCGTAATTCGTAATTCGTAATTGACACTACCCGCCAACCAAAAAGACTTTGTCGCCTCGCCGCACTTTTTCGTTCAGGCGGACGGAACAGTATTCGCCTTTGGCGCTTCGCGATACAGGTTTGTCGTCTGTGCGAATTTCCTCGACGGCGTGTTCGACCGCTCCGGTTGTGGGTCCGATAATCAGAATTTCGTCCTTAAGTTTCAGTTCTCCGGCTTCCGTCAGTATTTCCGCGACGCCGGCGTTGGAGTAATAGTTTGTTATTCTGCCGAGGTATGTTTTGCGTTTTGTTGCTTGACTGCCGTGCGATTCGCTCAATTCGCCGAGTTTTCGTCCGAGATAGTATCCGTCCCAGAATCCGCGGTTAAACACCGTTGCGAGAGTGTCTTTCCACTTGGCGATTCTTTCCGGAGCATACGAGCCGTCGGCTACGGCTGATGCCGCTTCGGAGTAGCAGCGGGTCGCTGTCTTCACGTATTCGGCTGAGCGCGCGCGTCCTTCTATCTTGAATATCCTCACTCCGGCGGCAATCATTTTGTCCATGAAGTCTATCGTGCACAAATCCTTCGGCGACATGATATAGGGGCTGTCGAGTTCGAGTTCGCGTCCTGTTTCCGTGTCCGTCGCTCTGTAGGAGCGGCGACAGACCTGATAGCAGCTTCCGCGATTTGCCGACGCGCCGTATTCGTGAAGACTCAGGTAGCATTTGCCCGAAACAGCCATGCACAACGCTCCGTGGGCAAACATTTCGATGCGGATGTGCTGTCCGCCCGGTCCGCGCAGGTTGCTGCGGATTATTCCGGCGTGTATTTCGCTCACTTGTTCGAGGGTCAGTTCCCTTGCCGGCACCAGCACATCGGCGTAGGGAGCGTAGAACCGCAGCGCCTCGAAATTGGTGACATTCACTTGGGTGGAAAGATGCACCTCGACCCCTTTTTCGCGGGCGCGGACTATGGTTGCGGGGTCGGCGGCGATTACGGCGGTGATGCCGGCATCTTTCGCCGCGTCTATCAGTTCGCGCATTTCGGCGAGGTCTTCGTCGAACATCACGGTGTTTGCCGCGAGATAGGTTTTGATGTGTTTTTCGCCGCATCGTTCCGCTATTTCCGGCAAGTCGGCGATGGAAAAATTGTTTGCCGAACGCGAACGCATGTTCAGTTTGCCCGCGCCGAAATAAATTGCGTTGGCGCCGCCCTGCATGGCGGCGACGAGACATTCGAAGTTTCCTGCGGGCGACATGATTTCTATCTCGTTGCGCGCAGTCCCATTTCCCTGCGCCGCGAATGGAGATCGGGTCATTGCCTTTTCATGAAGTTTATTTCGGGCGATTTCCCGGTGTCGCACTGCAGCTGTTCGATTCCGTATCTGTTTTTCGGCACCGGGTAAGTGTCCATGAAGGCGGCTATCGCGCGGGCGCGCATCAGGGCGAGTTCCTTGTCGGTTTCGTTTGCATGACAGAGCGAAACCACCGTTTTATAGTCGGGATGTTTCATCAGAGTTTCGCAGAGGCACTCCAGTTCGCCGAGCGCTTCGGAGAGCAGGGACGATTCGCCGTCGGCAAACAGCGTCGAGGAAGTCGGGATTCTTCCCGCTTCGTTCAGCGGCACGGGCTTGACGTCGAGAACGCGGCTCACCCTGTCGGCGTCGGCTTCCCACACGGCGTAGTAATACAGTTTGTTTTTGGAGGCGATGCTGATGGAGTAGCGTTTATCCTTTCGGACTTCAAACTCGTATCGTCCCGCGTTCGGATTCGACACGAAGATTTTTTCGTTTTCCTCGTCGAGATTTTTGACGGACACTCGCGCTTCTATTCCTCGGTTCGACGCCAGATCGGTCACGTTTACAGTGCCGGCGCACAAGTCGGGCTTGAGGTTGACGTCGCGGAACATTTCCGGAAATTCTATGCAGTCGCCCGGATTGACTTCGATAGTTTCCCTGATGTAGTTGCGTTTGCGTATTTCCACCGCGAATCCTTCCGGCACGGGGGAGGTGACGCGGAATTGACCTGCGCCGAGACGGACGAGACGGGCGCTTTTGTTGCGGTTATAGACCGTTATGTCGGGTTCGAGAACTTCGCCCGAAAGGGCGTCGCGCACGGAGATGTACACCGCGAAGTCTTTAGCCAGCACCATATTTCTGCTCTCTGTCTGTCCGTTGCCGTTGTTCGCGGTGTTGAGATTCACGAATCGTCGCGTTCCGAATTTTCTTTCAAATCCGGCAACGTAAAGTCCGTCGTTCGGAATGAGGAGCAGATATTCGCCGGAAGCCGAATCGCTTGCCGTTCGTCCGCGCACCTTGCCGGAACCGGCGTCGCGCAGCGTTATTTCGCTTTCGACGGCGGCACCGGTTTCGTCGGTCGTTCTGCCCTTCAGAAAGGTGTAGCGGGCTGGAGGCAAACTCGACGACGCTTCGCAGGAATGAATCGAATCGCTACCGCTGGCGAACAGTATCGCATTGTTTCCGAAATCGAACGCCGGCGGAGTTTCGCAGTTTTCGTCGGGCAGCCCTTCCAGCGGCACAGGCGGCGTCCACAAATTTTCGCTCAGCATGGAACTGCGGAGGAGGGTGTATTTCTTCCGTCGTTTTTCAGCGTGTCTGTCGGACGAAAACAGAATCGTTTCGCCCGTCGGAAAAACGTAAACCGCCGGTTCGCACCCCGAATTTATCGGCGAAGGCATAAGCTGAGGAAACGACCAGCTCTGGTGTTCCGCCTTCGAGACATGGATCGAGAAGCAGCCCGTTTCCGGATTCTGCCGAGCGAAGTAAATCTGGAGGTTGTTCGCCGGAAGGGAGGGCGACAGATCGTCGTGCTCCGAATTTATCACCGACACGCGCTCCGGACTTCCCCAGCGCTTGCCCGCGCGTTTGGAGCGGAAGATGTCGAGACCCTTCGATCCGGGGAGATTGGAACTGAAATATAGGTATTTTCCGTCGCAGGTCAGAAACGGAGTCTTGACAACGTGACCGGCTATATGCTTGTTGAACGAATCTTCGGCAACTCCGGGCAACCATTTGCCCGAAGCGTCCTTTTCGGCTTTGAACAGAGCGTACGACCCGCTGTTTTCTTCGACATAGTACATCGTTGTGCCTTCGGAGCCGACCGTTACGCCGGAAATCTTTCCGGCAAAGGCAGCGTGCAGGCGGGGCGGCACAAAGCAAAGCAATGCGATTAGAGCGAATTTCAAAGTGTTCATGATCCAAGTCCGAGCACGTCCCCCATATCGAAAACTCCCCGTTTGCCCGCTATGAACTCGGCTGCCACAACAGCTCCGAGAGCGAACCCGTCGCGACTTCTGGCTTCGTGCCTTATGACGATGGAATCCGTTTCGCTTTCGTAGGCAACCTCGTGAGTGCCCGGAGCCTCGCCCTCTCTCGTTGCCGCGATGCGCAGCACGTCGGGCCGACAGGCATCGAGCGCCCAGCCCGACAGACCGAGTATGCCGGCGATATCGTCGGCGAGAGTGATTGCCGTTCCGCTCGGAGCGTCCTTTTTATGAATGTGATGCAATTCGCGAATCGAAGGAACGTAATTTCTATGATTCTTCATCGATTCGGCGAGGCGACGGTTGATATAAAAGAAGATGTTGACACCGAGACTGAAATTGGACGAATGAATGAAGCCCGTCCCCGATTCCGCGCACAGCAGTTTCGCCTCGTCGAGCTTTTCGCGCCAGCCCGTCGTTCCGCAAACAACAGGAACTCCGAGTTTCAGCGAGGCGGAAACATTTGCGAACGCCGCCTCCGGACAACTGAACTCTATCGCCGCATCGGAGTATCTAAAAGCATCGGAATAAATATCCTCCGTATTATCCTTGTCTATTTTCGACGTGATTTCGTGACCTCTCTGCAGGGCGAAGCGTTCGACCGTTCTGCCCATTTTTCCATAACCTATTAATGCAATTTTCATTTATCCGTTTTAATTAAAATTATGCGGTTGCAAAGTTACTAAAAAATCGCATTAGTGGTTAGTGGTTAGTGGTTAGTGGTTAGTGGTTAGTGGTTAGTGGTTAGTGGTTAGTGGTTAGTGGTTAGTGCCTGTCGGACGAGTGGAGGGAGACGGAGAGTATAGCGGTTAGTGGTTAGCGGTTAGTGGTTAGTGCCTGTCGGCTCAGTGTCTCCGTCTCACTCCACCCGTCCGATAGGCATTAACCATTAACCATTAACCATTAACCATTAACCATTAACCATTAACCATTATACTTCTGTCGCGTTAAAATCGTGAGTTGAAAATAGAAAACGCGGCATGGAGACGCGCGGCATGCCACGTCTCTACAAACTTGACAACATTGGGATAGCAGCGGCAATGTAGGGGCGCGATAAATCGCGCCCCTACATCTCGCAATTTTAACACGACAGAAGTATAAGTTATTTCTAACACATCCCTAACCGCTAACCGCTAATGAAGCGGCTACGACATTTTCTTCCCGCAGAGTGCGGGAAGGTTTCCCAACCTTGGGAAATCTTCCCCCACTCTGCGGGAAGGTTTCCCAACCTTGGGAAATCTTCCACCACTCTGCGGGAAGGTTTCCCAACCTTGGGAAATCTTCCCCCACTCTGCGGGAAGGTTTCCCGCGACGACATTTTCTTCTCCCGCTTCGGGGAGACTTTCCGGCGATGTCATTCGCCTTCTTTCGTTCGCTCGCCATTGAGACGCGCGTCGCTTTTCCGAAAATACTGTCCTGTTCCAAATATACTTCTGTCGCGTTAAAATTGCGGGTAATGTCTCGAATCCGTTGATAGAGCTATCGCTGAAATTATCATGACGTATTATTTCCGATACTGTCGCATGACGGCGCATACGCTAAGCCCCGCTAGGGGCGACACTTTATTAATTATGAATTATAAATTATGAATTATGAATTGCCTGACGGACGCGGGGAGAATTATGAACCGTCCGACTTTCCGTCAGGCAATTCTAAATTAATAGTTAATTGTTAATGGTTAATTGTTAATGCCTATCGGACGAGTGGAGTGAGACGGAGATATTGAGCCGCAGGCATTAACAATTAACAATTAACAATTAACAATTAACAATTAACAATTAACAATTAACAATTAACAATTAACAATTAATTATGAATTGCCTGACGGACGCGGGGAGAATTATGAACCGTCCGACTTTCCGTCAGGCAATTCATAATTCATAATTCATAATTCATAATTTATAATTCATATCCTCCGAACTTTCCGACAGGGTTATTCTGCCGAAACCTATCACGCTTTTGAACGAATAGGCGCAGCTGCACGCCTTTTCTCCTTCCCGCAATTCGCCGTCGCAGTCGATTTCAAAACACGCGCGGCTGTTTTTCCTTATAATGTCGGCTTTTCGTCCTTCTCCGGCGCCGTGGAAATAGAGCGTCAGCACGTTCGCCTCGAAACAGTATCCGTAGTTCAGCGGCACGACATACGGACTGTCGTCATCCGACAGTCCGAGACGACAGGCCTTGCATTTGTCCACGATCGCCATCTTGTCCTCGATACTTGTGATTTCTCTTTCTTTTCTTCTCAACATATTTCTCTTTCTTTTCTTCTCAACATGTAAATTCTGTTATTGTGTTCACAACACGTATTTTCTCAATATTTTTATTCGCCTTCCGATACTGCTGAACATGATCGACAACAGTATCGCGGTCAACGCGGTTACAAGGATCACGATTGTCAGCGGATATTTTTCCGGAGTTATTTTCATGAACTTATACAACATATTTATGAACAATACATGGATCAAATATATTCCAAAACACATCGGAGCCATTTTTCTTGCGAACTCGTTTCGTCCGTTTCCCCGACGCAACAAACAAAAAACGACGAGGCTCAGCATCACCGTCACCGGAGAATCGTCGCCCGTCAACTTTATTCGTCCGCCATTTGGGAAATCAATGAAATCTTCGTTCAGCGGCATTAATATCGTGAAGCACGCAAAGGCAATCAACAACAGCGACAAAACGGTGCGGTTGACGCTTATTTTGTTGTAATGCATGTAATAACCCAGCAACAAGTAAAACAAGTAAACCGAATTAATCGGAATGTAAATTCCGAACTTGTAGGGCAGAATGGATTCCAGCGACGGGATGAGGCTCGTGAATACGAA
>JAITHX010000001.1 GCA_031279735.1 Prevotellaceae bacterium | reverse complement strand
TCGCAAGCGGGATCAGGGCATTGCGGGGAGACTGTAGCCGTTCTGATAGTCGTGTTTTATCAGTTCGCGGGCAAACTCTTTGGCATGGATTTTCTTGTCCGTTTTATTGAATGTGGGGTGTCCGTCAACGATTTTGAAGTCGTCGGACACAACCAGATTGAATTCGTCGTTGTCGTTGATGTTGGTGAATTGCATGTTTGCGCCGTCCCAGAGCAGTTCCTTGTTCAGCAGTTGCAGGCGAACGGCGAGTACGCCCATCACCACCATTTCGTTGAACGGGCCTGCTTCGGAGAAGTCCGATTTGTTTGCAACGCGATTTGCCGCGTTTTCCTTGCAGGCGCGCACCCAGTCCATTTCATGGCTTCCGGTGACGCGGCGTTCGGTTTTCGGCGCGTTTGGCACTCGTCCCGACAGCAGCCACGGGTTTACGCCGTAGCATCCGCAAATCAGCGTGTCCTTGGTTCCGTAGAATATGGCGGCGCCGCCCGCGTCGTTCATGTTTTTGCCGGCGGGCCATTTCGGCGGCATGGGAGGGCGGATGCCTCCGTCGTACCAGTTGATTTCGACGGCGGGATACTTCACTTTCGATTTTTTATCGACCGGACGTTCCGGGAAGGTGAATTTCACGGATTGAGCGGTGGGAGCGCAATCGGCGAGCAGCAGGGTGGAGCTTCCCTGAACTTTTGTCGGGTAGCCAAGTTTCAGTCCCTTGAAGATGGGGTGCATGATGTGGCAGGCCATATCGCCGAGGGCGCCTGTTCCGTAGTCCCACCATCCGCGCCAGTTCCATGGATGATAGATTTCGTTGAACGGGCGTTTTTTCGCTGGACCAAGAAACAGATTCCAGTTCAGAGTTTCCGGCACCCACGAGCCTTTAGTCGGAGTGTTCAGACCCTGCGGCCATATTGGACGGTCGGTGAAGGTGTCCACTTTGGTCACGTCGCCTATTTCGCCGTTTTGAATCCATTCGCACACGAGGTTTACGCCTTCGCCCGAAGAACCCTGGTTGCCCATTGAGGTTGCCACTTTGTGTTTGGCGGCGAGTTTGGTTAGCAGGCGGGATTCGTAAACGGAGTGGGTCAGAGGTTTCTGAACATACACATGTTTTCCGAGCGTCATTCCGACGGCGGCGATGATGGCGTGAGTGTGGTCGGCGGTGGCGACGATGACGCCGTCTATCGAACTGCTCATTTCGTCGTACATTTTGCGCCAGTCCCAATATTTCTTTGCGTTGGGATAGGCGTCGAACACCTTTTTGCTGTAACCCCAGTCCACGTCGCACAAAGCCACGATGTTTTCCGTATCCTTCACGGCATTGAGGTTGGCGTTGCCCATGCCGCCGATACCGACGGCGGCGATGTTCAGTTTGTCGGACGGCGCGACATAACCGAATTTTTTGCCCATAACAACACTCGGCACCACAGTTAAACCTGCCGTTAAAACGGCTCCTTTCCGGAGAAACGATCTCCTGTCAATTTTTTTGTTCATAATTTACGTTCTTTTACAATTTATCAATTATACAAAATCAAGTATCAATTATGCGAAATCCAGATGTTTCAGATAACACACATCCGGCTGCGCACACACAAAATCGGCGCAAGTTAGAAAAAAATCGCAATACGCTGGATGTTGAAGGGCAATTATTTTTCATCATTCATTCAACGGAATGTAAATCAAGTTAATTAAACCAACGTTAAATTGCAGGAAATCACAATGCAAACGATATGAAACGGTGCGCGTTTCAATCCTCGTCAATCAAATGTTTGTATTTATTGTATAAAAACGACACTATCAGCAGCACTACGCCCAATATCACAAGCACTGCGGTTTTGGACAGAGTGTTCAGACCGGTTAAATCGTAAAAAAACAGCTTCAGCAAGGTGACGCCCAAGAGCGCTATGCCGCCGACGCGGAGGTGTTTTTTCTTTTTCAGGATTCCCCGCGCAATAATCGGCAAGGCGTAAGCGCCCCACAGGACGCTCATGCCTGTTTTTGTTCCGTCGCACCAGTAAATAATTTCGTTGCTGAAAATCCACAGCAGCGAAACGTGCAGCAGGACATCGAAAAGGATCAGGATTCCGGGCTTGCCGTATAGTCGCGTTTGCCGGCTCATGGCGTAAAGATTCAGTCCGACAATCAGCAGCGACACATAGCGGAACAGATGCGCATCCCGCAATTCGTTCAACATCTGAAGTCCCGTGACGAGAAACATCAGAAGAAACAAAACGGAAAACAGAAATGCGGCTGTTCCCGTACCGGCACTTTTCAGCTTCGCGCAATTCAATAGCGACAGCACGGAAACGAAAATCAGCGAATAGTCCATTAGTCCCGTCGCCTCGTGCTCGTAGCTGTACGATTGCCAGCCGCCGTTATAAAAATTATAGACTTCAAGATAACCGGAGAAATATAGGGCGATTAACAAAAAGAACCTAAGATAGCCTTTCGGAAGGAGAACCGAAGAATCGTCATATTTAAACTGCACGTAAAACATCGCGGCAAACGAGCCGATGAACCCCGCAGACGTTAAGAGTCCGAGATCGAAAAAGGGACGGCTGGGGTCTATCAGCGTCCAGTCGTGTATCAGACTCGAAAACGCCAGCGCCGTCAGCGGATACGATATGGCTTCGAGCGCCGGAAGTCTTTTTATTCGTCCGAACGCGAACAGGAAACAGGCTTCGACCGCCCACAGCAAAGTAACCCAGCCGCCCGACAACTGTACGGGAACGGCGAGGGTAACGAACACGATGACCAGGGACACGACAAGGTAAAACAGAGTCTTGTCGTCCAAGCGGCTGCGGTGAACAATCCATGCCACTGCTCCGTGAACCGCGGCGTTGGCAAGGGTAAACGCTCCCGTCCAGTGTTCGGTTGCCGCGTTGCCGTTCAAAATGTCGCAGCCGAATCCGTAAAACAAAAAGGAATTGATCAGCAGGGGCGCGGCGTCGCGATGCGTGTATTTTTCCTTTCGCGCCAGTTTATACAACATGAACATGCCGTAGAAAATAGCCCAAAAGATTGTCAGAAAGCTCGTCGCGGCGCCGAAACAAAACGGAATGAAAACTTCGGGGTCGAGCGCGCTCCCGTACCATAGAGCATAAATGAACCAAGTCAGCGCAAAAGACGAGAAGTAGAGAGATTTCCAGTATTTCCTGTACGAAATCGCCAAAATGCCCGAATTGATAAGCGTCATGTAGGCGAACATTATGCTTATATCGCCCGAAAAACCGCTGAAAAAAAACGGAACGGCATAAGCGCCCGCCAATCCGACGAGGGCGATTACGGGGCGGTTGTATTGAATTGCGGCATAGACGGCAAACACGGTGAAGACAAACATCAGAGGGAATGCGAGAAATTGAGGAATAAGAGAATAATAAGCGGAGGCGAAGTAAGTGACGAAATACATGATAGCAATCGCGCCGCTTGCCAAAACCGCACTGAATCGCTCGTACTTCCTTTTCAATTTAATGCCGAAAGCCAGCAAGCCCGCACCCGTCGTATAAGCTAAAATTATTCTCCACGAGGGACTAATCAGCTGGTTGTCGATGGAATATTTCGCGCCTAAAGCCACTCCGACTATCACTATGGCAATGCCTATCTTGCTGATAAGGTTTTCGCCTATGAACTTTTCGATGTTCGACTTCGCTCGTCCCTCCTTCGGTTTGAACGATGCAGGCGGAATAGGAATAGGAGGAGGAACAGGCGGAGGAACAAGAGGAGGGGGAATAGGAGGAGGAACAAGCGGAGGAACAGGCGGAGGGGGAATAGGAATAGGGGGAATAGGAATAGGAGGAGGCGGAGGAAGAACCTCCATTTCCGAATGAGATGCAACAGTCGGATTGGTTTCAGGGACAGAATCAACTTTTCGAGACCATTCAAGAGCGTCCAATTCGGATTTCAGCTGTTGCATCTCAGTCAAAAGACCGTTCTGTTTCGTGATTATTTCCGCTAACTTTTTTCTCAAGTCCTCTATTTTCATACTGCTAATCTCCATAAACAAAATGCTGTCATTATGAAAAGCGTCGCAATGTTAGCATTTATTCTCCGATTGGCAAAATGATAGGGT
>JAITHX010000235.1 GCA_031279735.1 Prevotellaceae bacterium | reverse complement strand
AAGCCGTCAATGACAGTCGCGTCGTTTTTTCCTAAAACCGTGCCATTTTGTTTTCCTCATGCCTGTCGACTATTTCCCTGTTTTATATGTATATGGATTTTTCAGGTCAGGAACTCTGAATTTTAACACGACAGAAGTATAACCACTAACCACTAACCACTCAGTGTCTCCGTCTCACTCCACCCGTCCGATAGGCATTAACAATTAATAATTAACAATTAACAATTAACAATTAACAATTAACAATTAACAATTAACAATTAACAATTAACAATTAACAATTAAGAAAGCCGCGCATGCTGCCACTCCTGCCGTTTCCGTGCGCAGCCGGCTTGTTCCCAGCGTTACGGGAACGAACCCCGCCGCGATGCCGGCATCTATTTCGCGCGGCGAAAAGTCGCCTTCGGGACCGATGAGAATCAGCGCTTCGCTTGCGGCGTCGATAGCCGCGTGCAAGGTCGTTGTTTTCTCCTCGCAATGCGCAATGCACTTCGTGCCGCTTCCGCCGCTTCCGCCGATGAATTTCGGGAACTCGACGAGGGGATTGATTCTGGGAAACCATAGATTCAATGATTGTTTCATCGCCGAAACGACGATTTTCTCTATGCGTTCCATTTTCAGCGTTCGCCGTTCCGAACGCTCGCAGACTACGGGCGTGATTTCCTCTATGCCTATCTCTACCGCCTTCTCGACAAACCACTCGAAACGTTCGGCGCTTTTCACCGGCGCTATAGCCACGTGAAGTCGCCCGCTTCTCGTTCTCGCTCGTCCTGTCGAGATGATTTCGAGCCGGCAGCGGTTGGGATTGCTGTCGACTATCGTTGCCGCGCCGGTTGCGCCGTGCCGGTCGAAAATCGTCACCGTGTCGCCTCTGACGTGCCTCAACACGCTGATGCAGTGTCTTGATTCCTCCGGCGAGAGCGTGCAGTACTCTCCGGCTATCGTTTCCGCAAGAAACATTGAATTATCGTCAGGGCGCGAAATTGATGAGGGTTGCAATGCTTTCGTAAGGCAAAGCCAGCGTAATCAGTCCTGCGGAGTAGGGCGCAATTTCGTAGGGGTTGAAGTGGAACGTCAGCCCCGCGTCGGCGAACGCGAAAGTTTCGGTGAGGTGAAAGCGGTTGTTTCTGAATTTGTAAAGCACATACATCCGCTCTTCGGGCTTCATTCCCGACTGCACCTTAAATTCCGTTTCGGCGATTCGCATGAACTCCGCCTCGCCTTCGTCGCGGAGAATATCCTTCAGGAAGAGTTTCCTTCCGGTGGTCTTTTCGAGAACGAAACAGTATTTTCCGAAATTGCTGTGCGCTCCGCCCTCGTCCACCGCCCAGCTGTAGGTGAACGAGATTGTCCGCGAGTTCTGATATGCGGGGGCGGACGCGATAGTCAGCCTGAACGGAAACCTTCCGGGCACATCGTTCCTTGCGGCATGGTCGAGATGCTCGTCCATGTGACGCTGTACGGAGGCTTCGAGATCAAACTCTTCCGGAATGCCGAACCACGAGGCGAAAAGCAGCTTGGTGTGCTTCATTATCGAATCGGCGAGATATTGCGGCGCGTCTGCGGGCTTGAGGTAGGCGATGGACAGCATGTAGCTTGAATCGGAGGCTATTTCCGCACTGTTTCTATCAACTGTTATTCTTTCTAAATTAACCGTTGAATCAAACGGTTTCGGACTGCCGGAACATGCAATCGACAGTACGGCGACAAACGACAGTATGATGTTTCTTTTCATGAGAATAATAGTAATAATGATGTTGTTGATGATGCTGCTGCTGTTATTTCTGTCTGAACACTACCGAGACGGGCGCTCCGGTGAAGTCGAACAGCCCGCGCAGACGGTTTTCCAGAAACCGTTTGTAGGGTTCCTTGATATACTGCGGCAGATTGCAGAAGAACGCGAAAGCGGGCGCAGGCGTAGGGAGCTGAGCGATGTATTTTATCTTTACGTATTTTCCCTTGACGGCGGGAGGGGGATAATTGCGAATCTCCTCCAGCATCAGCTCGTTGAGTTTGGATGCAGGCACCTTGCGGCGGCGGTTTTCGCAAACCTTCGCGGCGGCTTGCAGAACGTCGAAAATCCTCTGCTTGTTGATAACGGAAGTGAAAATCACCGGCACGTCGCTGAACGGAGCGATTTTGCGCGCAATAGCCTCGCGATGATACTTCATCGTGTTGCTGTCCTTGTTTTCCACCAAATCCCACTTGTTGGCAACGATGACGCAGCCCTTCCTGTTCTTTTCGATGATGTGGAATATGCTCATATCCTGAGCCTCGACCCCTGCGGAGGCATCGATCATCAGCACGCAGACATCGGCGTGTTCGATGGCTCTGACGGCTCTCATTCCCGAATAGAACTCGAGGTCGTCGGTCACCTTGTTTTTCTTTCTCATGCCGGCGGTGTCGATAAGGTTGAAGTCGAAGCCGAACTTGTTGTATTTCGTGGAAATGCTGTCGCGGGTGGTACCGGCGATTTCGGTGACAATGTTTCGTTCTTCCTCCAGCAGCGCGTTGGCAAGCGACGATTTGCCCACGTTCGGCTTGCCCACGATGGCGATGTTTGGCGTGGCGGGCTGGTCGTAGGCGACTTCGGTGTGGAAGTCGGCAACCAGCGCGTCGAGCAGTTCGCCAGTTCCGCTGCCGTTTATCGACGAAACGCTCCACGGGTCGCCCAGTCCGAGCGCGTAGAAATCGGCGGCGGCAAAGATTCGCTGCGCGTTATCGACCTTATTGGCGACAAGCAGCACTCTCTTGCCCGACATTCTGAGTATTTTAGCTATTTCGGCATCGAAATCCGTCACCCCGCAGGCAACGTCAACCATGAAAAGAATCACATCCGCCTCGTCGATGGCAATCAAAGCCTGTTTCCGTATTTCGGCTTCAAAGACATCTTCGGTGTTAACCGCATATCCGCCGGTGTCTATCACGGAGAACTCCTTTCCGTTCCAGTCCGACTTTCCGTAAATCCTGTCGCGGGTCACTCCCGCCGTTTCATCAACAATCGCCTGACGCATACCGACCAGACGATTGAACAGCGTTGATTTTCCTACATTCGGACGTCCAACTATTGCAACAATATTTCCCATCTCAATTTTTATTTCAAAGCGCAAAGGTATAATTTTTAATTACGAATTACGAATTACGAATTGAATTGCGAATTACGAATTACGAATCGAATTACGAACTGATGTTACGCAGTGTGCGGTTTTTAGCACACAGATGACACAGATTTGACAGATGACACAGATTCGACAGATTTGACAGATGACACAGATGACACAGATTTACACGAATCCCAATCCGCGTAAATCTGTCGAATCTGTGTCATCTGTCAAATCTGTGTCATCTGCGTGCTAAAAACCGCACACTGCGTAACATCAGCTGTTACTTGAAATGACCTGCGGACGGCGGGGAGAGCAGAGGAGTGTTCGGGAGATGGAAGAGATTGCGGGTCAAGCCCGCAATGACCGTCCGGCCGCAGGGAGCGTTCCAGCCGTCCATTCGTCC
>JAITHX010000221.1 GCA_031279735.1 Prevotellaceae bacterium | reverse complement strand
CGGTCGTATGGTCTGTCTCCACTCGGTCGTATGGTCTGTCTCCACTCGGTCGTATGGTCTGTCTCCACTCGGTCGTATGGTTTGTCTCCACTCGGTCGTATGGTCTGCGTCCACTCGGTCGTATGGTCTGCGTCCACTCGGTCGTGTGGTCTGCGTCCACTCGGTCGTATGGTCTGCGTCCACTCGGTCGTATGGTCTGCGTCCACTCGGTCGTATGGTTTGTCTCCACTCGGTCGTGTGGTCTGTCTCCACTCGGTCGTATGGTCTGTCTCCACTCGGTCGTATGGTCTGTCTCCACTCGGTCGTATGGTCTGTCTCCACTCTGGAACTCCAGAAGCGGGAGATACTTTACGTCTAATATATACTGCTTTATGAAAATCATATCGCAAAGTGATACTATCGCGAAAATAATCCGCCGGATGCGCCTGCCGAAAGCCCCGCTAGGGGCGACACTTTTTATGAATTATGAATTATGAATTATAAATTATGAATTGCCTGACGGAAAGTCGGACAGTTCATAATTCTCCCCGCGTCCATCAGGCAATTCTAATTAATTGTTAATTGTTAATTGTTAATACCTGCGGCTCAGTATCTCCGTCTCACTCCATCCGTCCGATAGGCATTAACCATTAACAATTAACAATTAATAAAGTGTCGCACTAGCGGGGCTTTCAGGAAGCGCATCCGTCGAATTATTTTTGCGACAGTATCACTTTGCGATATGCTTTTCATAAAATGGTATGGATTAGATGTAAGATGTTATCCACAACTGGAGTTCTGACCCTGGCTGTCCAAAATTCGGGATGAAGATTTTAAGACTTGCCCCTGCATTTTGGACACCCCGCCTATACCCCATAATACCCCATGCATCGAATCCCTCCCATCCGGCGAAGCACCCCATACACTGGGGTGTCCAAAATACGGGGGCAATCATAAAAATCTTCATCCCGAATTTTGGACAGCCCGCCCCATACCCGTAAACCTGCGGCATGGCGTGTCTCCGCGACGGCTTCGGTTCGGTGTCGGACGTCTTCGGTTCGGTCGACCGAAATCGACCGAAATCGACCGAACCGAAGCCGCCGCGGAGACACGTCATGCCGCAGGTTTATGGGTATGGCTGGGGTGTCCAAAATTCGGGAGGAAGATTTTAAGACTTGCCCCCGTATTTTGGACATCCCACCCCAAAACCCAAAACCCAAACCCCATACCCGGATCTAACGCGGTTGAAAAAAATGTACTACCTTTGCCGGCATGTTATTATTGAGATTTTTGGGAAAAATGGAATCCGTCAGGGAGAAATTTCTTCGATACGTTACGTATGATACCCGGTCGGATGAATCGAGCGCCACCCGACCGAGCACGCCGAAACAGACGGTATTGCTGAATCAGCTTGCAGGGGAGTTGAAAGCGCTCGGTCTCGCCGATGTCTCGCTCGACAACGGCAACGTCACGGCAACATTCCCGTCGAACATCGACAGCTGCGGGGGGCGTCGAATCCCCGTCGTCGGGTTCTTGGCGCACGTCGATACTTCGCCCGAAATGTCGGGCGAAGGCGTGAATCCGCGCATCACGGAAAATTACGGCGGAGGCGACATTGTTCTCAACGAGGCGCAAAATATCGTTCTCCGCGCCGACGATTTTCCCGAACTCGGAAACTATGTCGGTCAGACAATAATAACGACCGACGGCAATACTCTGCTCGGCGCCGACGACAAGGCGGGCATCGCCGAAATCATGTACACCATGCAATATCTCGCCGCGCATCCCGAAATACCGCACGGAACGCTGAAGATCGCCTTTACGTCAGACGAGGAAATCGGTCGTGGCGCCGACGGATTCGACGTTGCGAAGTTCGGCGCCGACTTCGCCTACACTTTCGACGGAGGCGCTGTCGGCGAACTCGAATACGAAAACTTCAACGCCGCAACAGCCAAAATTACAGTCAAAGGCAGAAACATTCACACCGGATACGCGAAAAACAGGATGACCAACGCCGCGCTCGCAGCCATGGAACTCGCCGCCATGCTGCCTCCCGCGCAGCGTCCCGAACACACTGAGGGTTACGAAGGATTCTTCCATTTGGCGAAAATTGCCGGCGAGGTCGAACACGCGGAATTAACCTTCCTGATACGCGACCACGACAGCGCGGAATTTGAACGCCGCAAAACGCTGCTCGCAAACTGCGTCAGTCTGTTGAACTCGCGCTACGGCGACGGCGCGCTGCATCTCGAAATACGGGATTCGTACCGCAATATGAAAGAAAAAATCCTGCCTTGCTTCCACGTGGTCGAAACGGCGCGCAGAGCAATGGAAAAGGCGGGAGTGGTTCCCGTAATCAAGCCGATACGGGGCGGAACCGACGGCGCCCGTCTCTCGTTCATGGGGCTGCCGTGTCCGAACATCTTTGCGGGCGGACACAACTTCCACGGACGATACGAGTTCGTGCCGGTCGAATCGATGGAAAAAGCCTGTGCGGTGATGCTTAACATAATAGAACTCTACGCCGAATGACGGAATCCTCAAAGGAATATCTCCGAAACATCGACAAGGCAAGCATCGACCGGCTGCCCAACATTGTTTTCGACGGCGAAATAGTTGTGGTGAACACTCGCGCCGAAGCCGATAAGGCAGTAAAATATCTCTCCGGTTTCAAGGTGCTCGGATTCGACACCGAAACCAAACCCACTTTCAAAAAAGGACAGAATCACTCCATAGCGCTGCTCCAGCTGTCGACCGACGAACGAGCCTATCTATTTCGCATCAAAACCGTAGGCATAACCGACAATCTGCTCGCCCTGCTCGAAAACGACAAGATAATCAAAGTCGGAGCCGCCGTCCACGACGACATCAAAGGACTGGCAAAACTCCGAAAAATGCGTCCCGCCGGATTCGCCGACCTGCAAAACGTTGTTCCCAAATACGGCATAATGGAAAAAAGCGTTCGGAACATCACAGCCATAGTGCTGAACGCCCGCCTGTCGAAAGCTCAGCGACTGACTAACTGGGAAAACGAAGAACTGACAGGTTCGCAATGTCTCTACGCTGCAACCGATGCCTGGGTTTGTCGAAAAATATATGAAAGTCTCGGCAATTCTTGAAAAAAGACTTATCTTTGCACTCGGTAAACAAAATATTTAACACTGAGTATTGACTTTAATATAAAACTTGTAGGTATGTTTGATTCGAATACATATATAAAAAGAAGAAACGCTTTGCGCAAATCCCTGAAGTCGGGCGTCATTCTCTTCATCGGCAATAACGAAGCTCCGATGAACTATGCCGGCAATCCCTACCGATTCCGGCAGGACAGCAATTTCCTCTATTTCTTCGGTCTCAGCCTGCCCAAACTCGCCGGAGTAATCGACATCGACGAAGGCACGGACTGCATCTACGGCGACGAACACGACATCGAGGACATCATCTGGAACGGACAGCTTCCTTCGATGCAGGAACTCGCAGGTCTGGCGGGCGTCAGTTCCGTCGTGCCGCGAAAGGACTTGAGGATAAAACTGCTTTCGGCTACGCGCAAGGGACGGAAAGTGCATTTCGCCCCTCCCTATCGAGCCGACGCAGGAAACACCGTAGCCGACCTGCTCGGACTGCGCTTCGGCGACCTGCTCAACTACGTCTCCAAATCTCTCGTTCGCGCAATCGTCGCTCTGCGCTCGGTTAAGGAAGCCTGCGAAATAGCCGAAATAGAGAAAGCCTGCGACACGGGCTATGCAATGCACACGCGGGCAATGCATCTCTGCCAGCCCGGAGTGTACGAGTATCAGATTGCCGGAGCGCTGGAAGGCGTGGCGGCATCGGCTGGAGGAACCATCTCGTTTCCCGTAATACTGTCGCAAAATTCGGAAATACTGCACAATCACTCCCACCGCAATCTGCTCGTCGAAGGGAAAATGATGCTCACCGACGCCGGCGCCGAAACCGCGTCGGGCTATGCTTCCGACTTTACGCGCACCATACCCGTCGGCGGCAAATTCACCGAACGTCAAGCCGCCGTTTACAACATCGTCCTCAAAGCCAACAACCGCGCTCAGGAAATCGCCAAGCCCGGAATGTTCTATTACGACGTGCATATCGCCGCCGCCACAGTAATAGCCGAAGGACTGAAAGAGCTTGGTCTCATGAAGGGCGACACTGCCGAAGCGGTGGCGAACGGAGCGCACGCGCTGTTCTTTCCCCACGGACTCGGACACATGATGGGACTCGACGTCCACGACATGGAAAATCTCGGCGAAAACAACGTGGGGTACGACGACGAAATTCAACGCTCCCCGCAGTTCGGCACCGCCTATCTCCGGTTCGGACGCCGCCTGAAGGAAAACTTCGTGCTGACGGTCGAACCCGGAATCTACTTCATCCCCGCACTGATAGCCAAATGGAAAACCGAAAAAATCAACGGCTCGTTCATCAATTTCAACAGACTGAACGAATATCTCGACTTCGGAGGCATACGCATCGAGGACAATATCGCGGTGACAAAGAACGCTTGCCGGCGACTTGGAAAACAGCGTATTCCCGTGAGCGTCGAAGAGATTGAGGAAGAAATGAGAAAATAAATTGAAAATTTTACATATATGAAGAAATGTTTACTAATTGTTTGTGGTTTGGCGTTTACACTCGGATTAAACGCCCAGTTGCGCTTCGGCGCTAAAGTCGGAGGCACAATGTCGTCCATGTTCCTGAAAGAGGGAAACGTTACGATAGACGCCGCCAAAGCTCGACTCGGATTTCTGCTCGGAGGAATGATGGAATATTCGTTCACCGAATCCTTCGCCCTGCAGCCCGAACTGTTGTATGTGCTTAACGGCGCGAAGTTCAAGGCTTTGGAAGGGACGCTCGAATCAACCACCTCCCTGCACAACATTCAGCTGCCCGTCAATCTGAAGTACAAAATGGGAGTCGAAGGCTTGAAATTTTACGTCACCGCAGGACCGTCTCTCAGCTTTATAGCCGGCGCCAAGCAAAAAAGCAACAATATCAGCGTGGATCTTTTTGAAGGTGACGAAGGATTAAAGCGAATAGATTTCGGTCTGGGAGTGGGACTCGGCGTGGAAATAAGCAAAATCGCGATAGGCTTGAACTATAACTACGGATTGTCGAACATCGCGAAAGGCAGCAATTCGACTACAAGAACAGGCACATTCGCTCTTTCGGTCGGCTATTTCTTTTGAAACTGCCGGTTGCCGAACGATTAATTTTCAAGAAACAATTTTTTTTTCACATAAGTTTTGATGTGTTAGCCGTCCGCCGCTTGCGGACGGCTTTTTGAAAACGATTAACAACTAAAAAAACGGTACGCTAATGAAAAAATGTTTACTTATTGTTTGCTGTCTGGCGTTTGCGACGGGATTGAACGCCCGGTTGCGCTTCGGCTTCAAAGCGGGAGGAGTAGTGTCGTCCATCTCCCAAAAGATTGGCGACGTGACCGACAGCAATACCAAACCGCGATTCGGATTCCTGATTGGAGGCATGGCGGAATACTCTTTCGACAACGAGTTCGCCCTACAGCCCGAATTACTCTATCTGCTTGGCGGATCGGAAAGAAGAGCGCGGGAGCCGATCTCTGTGGCGGGAGCGGTAAGCTCCACTGTGGAAACCACAACCAAGCTGCACTACATCTTGTTGCCCGTCAACCTGAAATACCGGTTCGGAATCGAAAGCGCGAAGTTCTATGCCGCCGCCGGTCCGTATTTCGGTGTGGCAGTCGGCGGCAATATCAAGAACACATACACTTACGAGGTCTTCGGAGTGACGGTGACGAGCGGCAACGAACGCGATCCCTTTGCATCCGACAACCGGATATTCAAACGGGCAGACTTCGGCATGGGAGTGGGCTTAGGCGTGGAAATCAGGAAAATTACTCTGGGTGTCGGCTACAACTTCGGACTGGCGAACATTGCGGATACCCCCAACGCAACATCGAGAACAGGCACGTTCAGCTTTTCGGCGGGCTATTTCTTTTGAAACGCTATGTTTAGACGCAACTAAATTTTCCATATAAAATATCATTGCCCGTCTGCCCCTGCGGGCGGGCTTTTTGAGAACGATTCGCAATTCGCAAACACCGTGTGGACTTCACTCATCGACGATTACATGACCTATCTGATTCTGGAGAAATCGCTTTCGCAGGCTACGATAGCAGCCTACGGCGACGACTTGAAAAAACTTAAGGCTACGATGGAAGCCCGTTCCCTCGCTCCCGCAGACGTGACGCAGGAAGACATGGAATCCTTCCTTTCCGAAATCTACGACCGAGGGCTTTCCGCCGTTTCCCAAGCCAGAATATTGAGCGGAGCGAGAGGATTTTTCAAATATCTTCAAATGGAAAACCGGATAAAATCGTCGCCGGCGGAACTGCTCGAATCGCCGAATCCGCGCCGGAAACTCCCCGAAATACTATCGCCCGAAGAAATAGACGAAATCATCGAAGGCATAGACGCAAGCCTCGCCGAAGGACACCGCAACCGAGCAATAATCGAAACGCTTTACGGCTGCGGACTGAGAGTTTCGGAACTCGTCGCGCTGCAACTCTCGTGCTGGTTTCCGAACGACGGCTTCATAAAGGTAACAGGCAAAGGCAACAAGGAGCGTCTGGTGCCTCTCGGCTCGGCAGCGATAAGAGCAGTGAACCTCTATCTGCCGCAGCGCGACAGACTGAAAATAAAGAAAGGATGCGAAGACATACTGTTCCTCAATCGCCGCGGGGGACACCTGAGCCGCGAAATGATTCTAATCATGGTAAAACAGGCGGTTGCCGCCGCAGGCATAATCAAAACGGTAAGTCCCCACACTTTTCGACATTCGTTCGCCACCCACCTGATAGAAGGCGGCGCAGACCTCCGCGCCGTGCAGGAAATGCTCGGACACGAATCCGTGACCACTACCGAAATCTATACTCATCTCGACAGGGAACATCTCAGGGAAATAATGACACTGCATCCGCGCGACAGAAGGTAGTTATACTGTACGGTTATTAAGAAGACAGTCCCTAACAAATTCGATACGACCTCTTAATTTACTCCGATTATTGGAAGAGCCGGATGTAACCCAATCTAAAAATTCATTAGATTCAAGCCATCTTAAATCCGGATTTGCAATGTTCGGATTTTCTTGCAGAGCGAGACTTGTGCCGACAGCAATTGCTTCAAACCTCACTTTGGGAATAGTATGCGAATTGGAGGATTTTCGGAAACCGTACGGAAAATTATCCTTCACAAAAGATAGAGTATTGATCAATTGGGCTTTCTTGCTTGCTTTTTCTTCGTCGGCAAACGAACTTCCTTTTTCTTTAATGTAGTCATCCAAAAATTCCTTTACAGAATGTTCGAAATCCAAATATTTTTCGGTATATGCGAAAAATCGCGTTATTAATTCTTCTTTTTCGCCGCGTAATTTTTCATCTTCCCTCTTAGCGGAAAATAATGTTGCAAATTCAGGCAAGCCGGTACAATCTATGATAAAGTCATAAAATGCATTGTCGATAAAACTGCCTTTTCGTACTTCTGCAGGGCTTAATTTCGCACCCGTTGAATTGATTCGATTAAAAATATCCGCTCTGACTCCCTCGTCGGTTTCTTTGTCCAACAGATAAATTTTCAGCGATAAATTATTGAATTTTCTTTGTCTGGAAATATCCAGTTCTGAAAACTTATATCCATTCAGCATATCCAGTATTTCAAGATTGTCCAGTATTAAATTGTCGGAAACAAAAGCATTAATGGTCGATAAACGTTGTACTCCATCAATTAGTTCTAAATTCCCCTCATCGTCCAATACAAACGCAAATAGCGGCGGCATGGGAACTTTCATGAAAATAGACTCGATAAATTTAGCCCTCATTTTATCATTCCAGACAAAATTTCTTTGGTATTCCGGCACAATTATTACAGAAAAAGATTCATTCTTAATCAATTCTTTATACGATTGATTAGCCGGTTTCGGCACAAACTTTTTTACCAAAACTTCGATAGGCCATTCCACAAGCCTGTAATTGTAGTCTTTATCTGTTTCTTTAATTTGATTTTCAACAGATTCAACAGATGCCTTTATTGATTCCATAATTTAAAGTGTAAATTTTTTCAATGTTGAACTTGTTTTACCGATACCTATTTCCGCAAAATCTCTGCTCGCTTTTTCCTGCACATCTACATCCTTTATTTTTAACTGCGCTGACATATAATTTAATTTTCGTTTGAGATTTTCAATAATATCAGCCCATTTCATTACCCAAATTTCAAT
>JAITHX010000160.1 GCA_031279735.1 Prevotellaceae bacterium | reverse complement strand
TCGTGTAAAACTCTGTAACATTCGCTCCAAACCAGATTCAGGTTATTGATATAATTTTCGTAACTGTCGTTGAATCCGATTTGTTCGTCCGCTCCGTAATCTTTCAGTTGCCAATAAGGCGGAGAAGTAACGATTAAATGAATGCTTTTATCTTTTAGTTCGTTCATCCGGCGACTGTCGCCGTTGATGATTCGATGTATTGTATTCATTTCACATTAATTTTATAGAGTGCAAATTTATTTCACATTCATAATCAGCTTCATCATTTCGTCTATGGAGAGACTGGCGGACCTGTCGCTGCCTTCGAGCAGCGATTCGGCGAGATCGCGTTTGGTGTTGTGCAATTGAATGATTTTCTCTTCGATGGTGTTTTCCGTCACGAGACGATAGATGGTTACGGGGCGGGTTTGACCGATGCGGTGCGCGCGGTCGGAGGCTTGGTCTTCGACGGCGGGGTTCCACCACGGGTCGAGGTGAATCACGTAGTCGGCGGCGGTGAGGTTCAGTCCGAGACCGCCGGCTTTCAGGCTGATGAGGAAGAGAGGAGCCGAGCCGGATTGAAATTGTTTCACTTGTCGTTCGCGTTCGGCTTGCGAGGTCGAGCCGTCGAGGTATTGATACGCGACGCTCTTGTTGTCGAGCGCTTTCCGGACTATGCTCAGATGGGTGACGAATTGACTGAACACGAGTGCGCGGTGGCTGTTTTCAATCAGTTCGTCGGCTATCTTGAGGAAGGCGTTGAGTTTGGACGATTCCATGTTTGCGGCTGCGGGGTCGGCGAGAACGGGATTGCAGCAGGCTTGACGCAAGCGGGTTATTTCGGCCAGCACGCGCATCTGCGCCGACTTGACGTCGGCATTGCTGATGTTTTCGACGGCGTTTCGTCGGAGCGCTTCGTAGAAGGCGGCTTCCTCGTCGGAGAGAGCGATTTTCCTGATTATTTCGATTTTCGGGGGGAGTTCGTCGAGCACCTTCGACTTGGTGCGTCGGAGGATGAAGGGCGAAAGCAGTTTCTTGAGACGTTTGCGCGCCGATTCGTCGTCGGGTTTGACAAACATGTCGTTGAATCTTTCGATGCCGCCGAGCAGACCGGGGTTGAGGAAATTGAAGATGTTCCATATTTCGTTCAGTCTGTTCTGGATGGGAGTGCCGGTGAGCGCCACGCGGAACGAGGCGCGCAGGTTCATGGTTGCTTTCGAGGTTTTGGTGGCGAAGTTTTTTATGGCGTGGGCTTCGTCGAGAACCACGGTTGCAAATTCGCGGCTTGCGAACAATCGTTCTTCCGATTGCAGAAGTCCGTAGGAGGTCACGAGCAGGTCGCCTGCCTGAAGTTCGGCGACGGTTTGTTCGCGGTTCGTCGTTCCCAGCGTCTTGGCGTGCAGCGAGGGAACGAATCGCGCGGCTTCGTTCAGCCAGTTGCCGACCACGGAAACGGGACACACCACGAGTGCGGCGCCCTTGCCGGCGCGGTGGAGGAGCAGCGTAAGTGTCTGAATCGTTTTGCCGAGACCCATGTCGTCGGCGAGGCAGGCGCCTCCCTCCCATTCGGCGAGGCGCGCCATCCATCGGAAGCCGTCCTCCTGATAGGGACGCAGTTCGGCTTGCAGTGCGGCGGGAACGACGAAGTCCTTCGGGGCGGACTTGCGCACTCGTCCCGTGAAGTCGCGCCAAACCTTGTCGCCCTTCAGATGTTCGACGCCGTCGAAGAAATTATTCAGAGCTACGGAGGCGAACTTATTGATTCGCACGCCATTCTTGTCGCTGATGCTCAACAGGCGGAGGTCGTCGAGACGTTTTTTCAGGTCCTTGCTCAGGGCGATAAATTCGCCGGACGAGAGTTCGATGAAGCGTCCCCGACTTTTGGCGCTCATCGACAGGAGTTCCATGATCGAAAGCACCGTATCTTCGTCAACCCTGAGTTCGCCCTGCAATTCAAACCAGTTTTGATTGCTGCTGATTTCGATGTTCAGCGCGCGGAAGTCCGCCGCGGCTTTCAGTCGGAATCGTTCGCCTTCGGGCCATTCCACGACGCAGAGGTCGAGATGTCGATTGAGGATATCGAGCAGATGCAGAGAATCTTCGGGTTCGTCGAAAGTCATCATGCCGTCGTCGGAGATTTCGATGGCGTCGAGGCTTTGTATGTCGTTCATGAGTATTGCCTCGTGTTTTTTTTCGGTGTCGAAGTCTCGTTTAGCTTGGAGGCGAGTGTCGTTGTCGGTGTAAATAAGGATTCGTCCGCCCTTGCCCGGCTTGCAGTACGGCGGAGTATTTCCGAATGGCTTGCAGAATAGTTCGGCTTTGAGGCTGTTGCCGAAGGGGAGCAGCTGGACGCGGATGCGGGCGTCGGCGTCGATGTCGATTACCTTGTTGTCTTCGCTTGATTCGGCGGCGAGGTCGGAATGAACCTCCATGTCTTCGGCGCTCATGTAGGCAAGCAGTTCCATGAGTTTTACACGTCCCGATTCGGGTACGGTGATTTTCCCGTCGAGCAGCACTCTGATGATTTTGCGCTGGCTGTCGGTGATGCTTATCACGCGGTAGCGGGTGTTGGTTTCCTTTTTGACCACGATTTGCGATTCGAGTTCGCGCTCGTCGAGTTCTTCGGAGATGAGGACGTATTTGTTTTCCGACTTGATCACGCCGACTTGCGGTTTTGCTTCCACGAACTCGACGGGTATTTCGCCGTTCGTGGCGTTGAGAAAGATGAGGGGATGTCCGACGAGGGCGAGAAAGACTTTGTTGGAGAAATGAGAGTAGCTGTATCCGTTGGAGAAGCTGACGGTTATGGTTTTGGCTACGGCAATGTCGGCGGGCGTCATTCCCTCCGTCTTGGCTTCGGCGAAGGTTTTTATCGCGATGTTGCGTCCTGCGGTCCAGCCGCGAGCGTTGCGGGTTTGGAGCACGGGCTGTATGTTTCGGTACTGGGGCGAAAACAAGTAAATCACGCGGGAGGCGCCTTCTTCGGGCGCGGAGCTTTTTTTCACGGGACGGAAATCGAGAAGCATGTCGAGCATTCTTTCCCATTCTTCTTGCCGCCGGATTCTCGACATTGCGGGCGGATATTGCATTTTGGCCGATATTCTGTTAAGGAGTTTGGCTCCGAGGCTGGGTGCAGCGGCGTTCAGCGCGTATGCGGCTTCGTGGGCAATGAGGGTGTATCCGGCATCGAAAGCGGTTTCGACGAGTTGCTTGACGAGCGGGAGATATTTCTCCGAATCCATAACGCTGGAATTGCAAAGTTTGGCGGCGAGAAAGATGTGTATCGCGATCATGGGCGAAACGCTATGGAAGCTATCCGCGAAAGATTTCAGATCCCCGTTCATCATTTCCTTGTCGTTCAGCATATAGTTAGCCACGGAGCGGAAGATTTCCGTCGAGGAATGTTCCGTTTTGGTGTTCGCGTCGGCTATCTTTCGAAACGGCGGCAGCGAGAGTTCAAATTCGAGGCACATCAGATTGACTATGCAGTAATAGCCCGCAAAGAGGCTGTCGGGCGGGCGAAAGCTTTTCCGAGTTCGCCGCTGGGGCGTCAGGCTCTTGTCGAACATTTCCAGCGCTTCGAGATGACGTCCTTGCAGGGTGAGTTCAATGGCTTTGAACTCATAAGTATTGCGCCCCTTGCTGCTGACGTCCGCCGCGGAGAAGTCGCCTCTCAGCACGGATTCAAACCCCGTGTCGTATTCCTGCAGGCACTTAAGATCGTGCAGAACGGATTTGATTTCGCCGAGAAGTTTCCTGAACCCGGAGAGAGGGTGCATATCAAGGAGATATTCGTTGTATTTCGATTTGACGGCTGCTTCGAGCACGTTCGGGGATATTCTGCTCAACACGTGTCGGTATTGCGGATCGACGATGATTCCCTCATACAGATTCTTAGTGCCGAAGCGTTCGAGTTGTCCTTCCGCCGCCTTGTATTGCCGCACATCTCCGAAGAGAAGATAAAAGAGCGCTTCCCTGATGTTTCCGTAAACTTCGCCGTAATCGCGATAGAAGCGCGGACGGAGGTTTTGCTGGATGTGACGGAAGGTGCTTTCGTAGCCGCCGAGAGAGGGATAGACGTGTATCATGAAGCTGATAGAAGCGGAAAAATCCGATGATTTAATCACTGAAAACAATCCCTGCTCCGCGGCACCCGTCAGGCACTCCTTTACATTCTTTTGTTTGGTTGCAATGAGTTGCTGAACAACCGGAAAAATTTCGTAGAGAGTAAATTTCCCCATCAGCGCCGCAACGTTCAATGTCTTTTTGTCGTTATCGCCCAACGATTCGTAATATTCAATCTGCGATTTGTTCATATTGCTAACATTCACATTATTCAAATTTAAGCGTGCAAAGGTAACGAATTTTATAATATTTATCAATTCGTTTGTCAGTCATTTTTTCGCTTAATAATTTCTCCGGGTATAATTTTATTTTCATTGTCGGGATCGATGTATATTATTATTACATCTCCCTTTTGATAATAATTGTGTCCGAAATTACTTAAAGTGGAGCCTTTTATTTCTTTTTCAATTTCTCGTCCCCCGTAAATATATTCAAGTTTCAATATTGTTTTTTGCGTGACACGGCTTGATTTGGTAACGCGCGAATATGTTACGGTTGCCTCTACCGCGGTGAATTTTTTTTTCGCATTTTCTTTTTCGTATTTATTGTAAAATACTCTGCCGAACACAACCAACAAAAGAACGGCGATTGCGGAAACAAACTTTAAAACTACTTTTTTCATGTTTTTTTGAATCCGCGTAAATCCATCGAATCCATGATATTCCTTCCTTATTTCGCCCTTCGCGGGCGGTTAACAATTTGTTTTTATTTATTCGCAATTAAGGGATGTCGAATAAATACTTATAAGGGATGCCGTTCGTATTTTTAGCACACAGATGACACAGATGACACAGATGACACAGATTTTACAGATTTTACAGATTTTACAGATTTACTCGGATTCAAATCCGCGTAAATCTGTGTCATCTGTGTCATCTGTGTGCTAAAAATCTGTATCATCTGTAAAATCTGTGTCATCTGTAAAATCTGTGTCATCTGTGTTATCTGTGTGCTAAAAATCCGAACGGCATTAGCGTCGGTCGAAATTCATATTGACTGTTATTCCTTCTTCGGCCGACTTTTCGCAGGCGTCGATGATTCGCTGGACGGCGATGGCGTCGTCGAGCGTCGAAAGCGGTTCTCT
>JAITHX010000098.1 GCA_031279735.1 Prevotellaceae bacterium | reverse complement strand
ATGCCGAGATGTTTTTCCATGGCGCGGTGGTCAGAATATGGCAGTCGAAATACTGCGACAGTAGCTTCACCGCTTCAACAGCTCCATCCAGCGGCTTCATCAGGCTGAATATGCCGGGCGCTTCGTCCATGCGTCCGGCGTATTCATGTTTTATGTTTTCGCTTAGCCGGTCGATACCCGACTGGAAATCGACAAGCACATTGTCCATGTCGAAATGAAGGATTTTCTTTTGTGTTTCCATGTTATTCAAAATTGTCGTTTTCTTTAGATTCGCACTAAAAAGAACACTCCCTGTTCGGGAGTGTTAAAAAAATAAGTAAGAATTCGCTTAAAGCGCTCTATTCATCTGTTTCGTTTCTTTTGTGTCCGCTTGACTTTTCGATTATGCTCTTCGCGAGATTGGAGGGAACTTCGGCAAAATGGGAAAATTCCATTGTCGAAGTTGCGCGTCCGGAAGTGATGGTACGCAGCACGGTCACATAGCCGAACTGTTCCGAGAGAGGCACTTTCGCCTTCACCGAACGGGCATTGGCTTTAGATTCCATGCCGGTGATTTGACCGCGACGCTTGTTGAGGTCGCCTATCACATCGCCCACGTTTTCTTCCGGCGTAACGACTTCCAGCGACATTATCGGCTCCATCAGGATGGGGCGCGCTTTTGCGGCGGCGTGACGGAAAGCGGCGCGGGCGCAAATTTCAAACGAAAGCTGGTCGGAGTCCACCGTATGGAACGAACCGTCCTTGAGTGTCACCTTTATGCTTTCGACCTGATAGCCAGCCAGAGGTCCGTTCGCCATGGCCTCCTTGAATCCTTTTTCCACGGCGGGGACAAATTCCTTCGGGATGTTTCCGCCTTTGACCTGATCGACGAATTGCAGACCCACAACGCCTTCGTCGGAAGGTCCTATTTCCACGATAATGTCGGCGAATTTTCCGCGTCCGCCGGTTTGCTTCTTGAACACTTCGCGATGTTCGACGGTTGCGGTGAGAGCCTCCTTGTAGTTCACTTGGGGAGCACCCTGATTGATTTCCACGCCAAACTCGCGTTTCAGCCTGTCAACAATTATCTCCAGGTGCAATTCGCCCATTCCGCTGATAATAGTCTGTCCGCTGTCGTGATCGGTTTTGACCGTGAAGGTCGGGTCTTCTTCCGAAAGTTTTCCGAGCGCGATACCGAGTTTGTCGAGGTCTTTCTGGGTTTTGGGTTCCACGGCGAGTCCGATGACTGGATCGGGGAAACTCATGGATTCGAGAGTAATCACCCGTTTTTCGTCGCAAACCGTGTCGCCGGTGCGAAGGTCTTTGAATCCGACGGCGGCGCAAATGTCGCCCGCTTCGACAAATTCTATGGGATTCTGTTTGTTGGAATGCATTTGATACAGACGCGCAACCCGTTCTTTTTTCTCGGAGCGAGCGTTGTAGATATACGAGCCGGAATCGAGTTTGCCCGAATATGCGCGAATGAACGCCAGACGTCCTACAAAGGGGTCGGTGGCGATTTTGAATACCAGTCCGCAGAAAGGTTCCTTGACCGTAGGTTCCCTCGATTCTTCGCTTCCGTGTTCGTCGATCCCCTGCACGGAACCCTTGTCGAGAGGGCTGGGCAGAAAACGCATGACCGAATCAAGAAGATACTGTACTCCTTTGTTTTTGAACGACGATCCGCACATGGTGGGGATTATCGACATGCCTATGGTAGCCTTGCGTATGGTGGCTACGATTTCCTCTTCGGTTATGGCTTCGGGGTTGTCGAAATATTTTTCGAGCAGTTCGTCGTTGTACTCGGCGATGGCTTCAATCAGTTTGCCCCGCCATTCTTCGACTTCGGCGAGCATTTCGGCCGGCACGTCCTTGATGACAAAATTGTCGCGTACAGTTTTGTCGTCGAAGTAAACGATAGCCTTGTTGGAAATAAGGTCTATGATGCCCTCGAACTTGTCCTCCGAGCCTATCGGGAGGGTGACGGGAACAGGGTTTGCGCCGAGTTTTTCGCGTATTTCGGTCAGCACGTTGTAGAAATCGGCTCCGGTTCTGTCCATTTTGTTTACGTAGGCTACGCGCGGAACGCTGTATTTGTCGGCTTGGCGCCATACGGTTTCCGACTGAGGCTCTACGCCTCCCACAGCGCAGAAAGTGGCTACGGCGCCGTCGAGCACTCGCAGCGAACGTTCGACTTCGACGGTGAAATCAACGTGTCCCGGAGTATCTATCAGATTGATGTGATATGTTTCGCCTCCGTAGTTCCAGAAGGTGGTGGTGGCTGCCGAGGTGATAGTTATGCCTCGTTCCTGTTCCTGCACCATCCAGTCCATAGTGGCGGCGCCGTCGTGCACTTCGCCGACGCGGTGAGTTTTACCAGTGTAGAACAGTATTCGTTCTGAGGTGGTGGTCTTGCCGGCGTCGATGTGAGCCATGATGCCGATGTTTCTAGTATATTTTAAATCTCTTGCCATCTATATCGTTAAAATTCAATCTGCGGGTTATAATCTGAAATGAGCGAAGGCTTTGTTGGCTTCCGCCATTTTGTGCATGTCCTCCTTGCGTTTGAAGGCGCCGCCTTCGCTGTTGTAGGCTGATACTATCTCGCCGCATAATTTTTCCGCCATCGATCGACCCGAACGTTTGCGAGCGAATAACAGCATGTTTTTGATGCTCAATGAAACTTTCCGCTCGGATCTCACTTCCATCGGAACCTGGAACGTGGCGCCGCCGATGCGGCGGCTTTTCACTTCGACTTGAGGGGTAATGTTCTCAAGCGCTTTTTTCCAGACTTCGAGAGGAGCCTTTTCAGAATCTTTCATCTTCTCGCCCACCATATCCAGAGCTTTATAGAATATGGAGTAGGCAATACTCTTCTTTCCCCCGTACATCAGATTGTTGACAAATTGTGTCACCAGAGTGTCCCCGTATTTCGGGTCGGGAAGTAGAATCCTCTTTTTAGGCTTCGCTTTTCTCATTTTCTAAAACTTATTATTTATTTAATGTGTTGATTAACTCTATTTTTTCTTGCCCTTAGCCGGAGCCGCCGCCGCCGAGCCTTTCGTTTCTTTCGGACGCTTGGTTCCGTAGAGCGAGCGTCCCTGTTTGCGACCTTCCACGCCCGAAGCGTCCAAGGCTCCGCGTATCAAGTGGTAACGTACACCCGGAAGGTCTTTTACGCGCCCTCCGCGCACAAGCACTATCGAGTGTTCCTGCAGATTGTGTCCTTCGCCGGGTATGTAGGCGTTCACCTCCTTGAGATTCGTCAATCTCACGCGGGCTACTTTTCTCATCGCCGAGTTCGGTTTTTTCGGCGTTGTGGTATATACTCGGACACACACTCCCCGTCTCTGCGGACAGGCGTCGAGCGCCGGAGCCTTACTGTTCTTGACCGATTTGTTGCGGCCATTTCGAACTAACTGTTGAATTGTTAACATAAATCGCTGTTATTCTTTAATCTAATTATAAAAATAATACCTAAAACGGCT
>JAITHX010000084.1 GCA_031279735.1 Prevotellaceae bacterium | reverse complement strand
GTAAATCTGCGTCATCTGTGTCATCTGTCACATCTGTGTGCTAAAAATCCGAACTGCATCCCTTATAAGTTATTTCTAACACATCCCTTAGTGGTTAGTGGTCAGTGGTTAGTGCCTTTCGGCTCAGTGTCGCCGTCTCACTCCACCCGTCCGAAAGGCACTAACCTCTAACCACTAACCACTAAAAACTAATCTTAGTCTTTACATTTGCGGGGATAGCGTTTCTGTTCACCACGATGTTCATCGTTTTATACTGTACGAAAGCGCGCGAGGCATAGAGATAGCCTTTGTATTTTCCGCCTGCGCCCCATGAGTTCTTCACCTTGTAGAAATGTTTGCCGGTCTGGTCTTTGGCAAAGCCCACGATTTGCATTCCGTGGTCGTCGGTAGTTTCGTAGTTGTCGAATGAAAGCTGACGCATTTCCTGAGTGACGGTTACTTCTTCGGGCAGAGGTTCGAGCGTTTTCTGTTTTTCTTTCGTCCACTTTGCCTGGTCGGAACCTATTTCTTCGACTTTCTTCTTTTGAGGCACCGTAGCAACGTCGCGGGAGAATCCGCTTTCGGACACGTCAGCGCCCCAAGCCACAGTATATCCGGAGTTCAGAGCATTGTCGATAACGGCAATCAGTTCGTCCATGGGCAGATTGTAGGACGATTCGAAAATCCAGTTGTCGGGGATTTCCAGAACGAACGGACGATAAAAAGGGGCATGGGTGAACGAGGTCAGCGAGACGTAATCGTCGGTATTCAGTCCGAACGACTGCGCAAAGGACTGCGGCGTGTATTCCCTTCCCTTGTACTCGAACTTTTCCGGCGCCTTGCCCAGATAAGCGTCCAGCACGCCGTCGAGCGCACGGGTCCATGCGGCGGTGGGTTTCTTATTCTGTACAACCGCGTCGCCGAGTCCTTTGACTATCTTGTCGAGTTCTCCGTGCCGGTGAGTGTCGGTGCCGTAGTTCAGTCCCGCGTACAAGGATTCGGGAAAGGCTCCATACGACTCGAAAGCGTGAATCACATCGGCGAAGGAACCGCCGGCGCTCAGATTCAGTTTTCCGTGCATCCGCACGTACTTCACCGTTTTGTCGCGGTAGATGTTGCGTACCACCCACATGGGCGACAGATTCACCGAATCGCCTCCGATACGCATAATTTCGGATTCGAGCATTGAAAGACCCGAAAAACTCCAGCAAGTTCCCGAACTCGCCTGATTTTTGACGGATGTGTGAGGCAGAATTTTCAAGTCGGTAAATTCATACTCCGTTTGTTTTTTTTCGACCTTGTCGTTTTCCTTCCGTGCCTGCAAGGCGAAGCAACAGAACATACAAACGGTTGTTGCGGACAGAATCAAATGTTTCATTGTGTTTTCATTGTGTTTTATATAATTTTGACAGTAAAATTCCCGCAGCAAAAGCCGTTAAGCCGGCAAGAACGCTCGTCGAGGCATACAGGAAGGCGAGAGCGAAGCGACCTTCCTGCAACAACTTCACGTTTTCGGCGGAAAACGCCGAAAACGTGGTGTATCCTCCGCAGAAGCCTGTGGCGAGCAGCAGTTTCATTTCTCCGTTCATCGAGATGCTTTTCTCCGACAGTCCGAACAACAGACCCATCAGCAAGCATCCCGCCGCGTTGACCGCGAATGTGGATCCGGGAAACGCCCCCGTGCATATACGCCCCAATGCTGTCGAACACAAGTAGCGGGCAGCGCTTCCGGCTCCGCCGCCCAGTCCGACAAGCAGCAGCTCCTTGATCATCTAATTCATCTAATTCGCGGTTCTCAAATTCGTCCGAGGTGAATGAACAGGCATCTGAACAATTTGCAGTTCAATATTGACGACTGATAGTTTGTCACCGACGATTTATATTTCATAACCGAAGGGCGGTTGTTCATTAAATGAACATGAGAACGATTGTTGTCTGACGACTGGTAATTCGCGACTGATGATTTATATTTCATGATCGACGATCGGCAATAAATGTCCGACGATTTAAAATTTGCGACGGGCAACTGACCGTTTCCGCCCGACGACTGATAATTCATTACTGACGACTTATATTTCATAAATTCGCAATTTATTATTTTTTTCTTTCTGACGAGGAGATTACGAGTTCCCTGCCCAGCTGATACACGAGCGCGGGTCCGCTGCTTATTTCCTTCGAGCCTCTGAACAGTTGTATGTTCGCGGTTTCGGGAATACGGTAGTGGAGACCGCCGGGTGCGGAGCCTGTCGCTATTCCTGCGGCGGCGGAGATTTTTCCGCTTGGCGTCACCGTCATAGTGAAGGGAATGGAACTTCGCGTTGTTTCGGAAACTATTCCTTCCGATTCGGAAAAGTTGAAGACTTCGTAGGATTTGGAGACAGCGGCTTTTTCGGGAGTTACGTAAAATTTGTATTCCCTGCTTTCGATCCTGTGTTTTCCGAGGAAAAGCGAAAGATATTCCGCTTCGAGGCGCGCGATTTCGTCGAGGGCGTCTTTCATGGAATTTCCGCTGAACGCATGTTCCACGTCGCCCGTAATAAGTTCGAAGCGACGCTTGCGCAGCATAAAGAGGAATTTCGCGGCTTCTTCGGCTTTGCTCTGGGGGTCTTTTTTGTTGACTATGCTTTGCTGATACGGCACGCCTACGAATCCCGAATCGGTTTTAATTCTGTCGAACAGATTTTCCTTCTGGGTTGACATAGGGAACGAGGGCAGCTGATCGGGAAAGGGGACATAGTTTTTGTATTCCCCCGACAAATCCATTATGATTTCCTTGGATTCGTCGAGCGTAAAAATCAGTCCTTCCTTCGAGAGTGCGATAAAGCTGGAGTTAAGGTCCGTATTGGCGGGCAGAAAGTACATTTGGCCGTAATCGGCTTCGATCACCGATTTCATGGCTATTTTACCTGTTCTATAACTTGTTTCCTCTTTGGGCGAAACGTTTTCGACCGAAAGCAGCAGTCCTGCATACGAAGCGTAGGGACCGGGTATATATGTGTCTTTCTTGACTTCCACGCTGACTTCAATGTTTGTTCGGGGCAGAGCGTATATCGCCCCTCCCGGAACATCTTTCCTGCTGCCTGACTGGGCGGAAAGCAACCCCGGCAAGAGTAAGAGAGCTATAACTGTTAATCCTTTCATTTCAAAAATATTCACTATACAACTTATTACATTAACTCCGAAATCTGCAAATCGAAATTTCGGGCAAAGATATACCTTATTTTTAACCTGCAAAAATATCTTCCGGCTGCGCGACCGGACGTCGAAAGCCGACGGGTCTAACTGCGCAACAGTCACGATTTTTATTTGTTATTCCTTACGTTCTTCACCGTAAAAGTATATTCTCCCGAACCGAGTTCCGCAGTCGTCTCGCTGCCTGCCGGAGAGAATTTCGGCTTGGCGCCGGCTGCGGAGATGTTTGCCGCGTCGGATGTCGGCAGCACCACCGTTGCGGTAGAATTGACGGGAATTTTCACCGTCAGCGTAAACCTGTCGCCTTCGAGCCTCCACGAGGAGGCTATCTCGCCGCGAATCGAATTGTAGTAGCCTTTAGCCCAAGTCAGATTCGTTCCCAGTCGGGGATGAATCGTAAACCGGCGGTATCCCGGATTGTCGATGTCGGGATTTATTCCCAGCGCGTTGCGGTACATCCATTCGCCAACCGCGCCTATGGAATAGTGGTCGAACGAGTTCATGTCCGACGGATGTATTCCGCGTCCTTTCACGTAGGCGTCCCAGCGTTCCCATACGGTTGTGGCGCCCTGATTCACGGCATACAGCCACGAGGGGAAACGTTCCGATTCGAGCAGACGCCATGCAAGGTCGGCGCGCCCGTAACGCACGAGTTCCGCCATCATCATCGGCGTAACCACAAAGCCGGTGGACATGCGGTAGTCGTATTCCTTCAGACATTCTATCAGGTGTCCGAACGCCGCGGGGCGCAAATCTTCGGGCAGCAGGTCGAAGTGCAGGGCGAGAGCATAAGCCGACTGCGTGTTGCCGCTGATCTTTCCGTCCTTTTCCACGAAACCGGCAACGTAGGCTGCGGTGATTTTGTCCGCAAGGTCACCGTACTTTTGCGCGTCGGCGGATTTGCCGAGCGTTCCGGCTATTTTGGAGAGCAGACGCGCGGAATTGGCGAAGAAGGCGGTATTGAACACGTCGTCGGGCATTTGTCCGCGCTTGGTGTTGTAGTTTTCGGGAGGATTCGAGAAAGTGTTCGCGTTGAGCCAATCGTTGTAGCTCGACTTGTGTTTTTGCCACAGCAGATTGGGATTTTCCCGATGTATCGATTCGACGTATGTTTTCATCGCCTCGTAATGTTCGGCGAGCAAACGGATGTCGGCGAAGCTTTCGTACATTCGCCAGGGGATAATCACGCCGGCGTCCGCCCATGCCGGACCGCCGTACCAGTCAACGCCGAAATCCTTGTTGCGCACCGAGGGGACTATGCTGGAGAACTGTCCGTTCGGCGCCACCGCGTCGCGCATGTCCTTGGTGAACTTGGAGTAGAACGCCGCCATGTTCATGTTGAAAATTCCCGTTCGGGCAAACACCTGCGCGTCGCCGAGCCAGCCGCAGCGTTCGTCGCGCTGCGGGCAGTCGGTCGGGATGCTGTGGATATTGTTGCGGAACGTCCAGAGGATATTTTCCGACAGTTGATTCAACTTGGGATTGGAACACTCGAATTTCCCCGCGACTTCGGGGTCGGACGAAACGGCTTTGGCGACTATCATGTCCTTGGAGGGCGGAGCGTCGAGACCTGAGATTTCGACATACTGGAATCCGTGGTACGTAAAGCGCGGTTCAAAATAGTCGTCGCCTCCCGACAGGATGAACATGTCGGTTTCCTTGGCGTAACCGAGTCCCCTGGTGTATATTCCGCCGTCGTCCTCGATCCATTCTCCGTGCCGCAGCTTGACGACCGTTCCGGGGTAGCCCTTGATGCGAAGCGCGCACCATCCCGCCAGATTCTGTCCGAAATTGACGATATACTTGTCTTTCCATGGTTTTATTTCCACCGGAGCTATTTCGCGATGCACCCGTATGGGTTCGTTCTTCTGGGCTTCGAGATTTTTCACGACGGCGGTATCGACGTAAACGTTAGCCCAGAAAGCGTCGTTGTAGCCCGGTTTGTCCCATCCCGGAATGATTTTGCGGGCGTCGATGGTCTGGCCGGCGAAATTGTCGGCGTTGAGAATATGTCCGTCGGGATTGATTTTCCACGATTCGTCGGTGACTACGGTCTGCGTCGAGCCGTCGGCAAATTCAATCTGCAGTCGGGCTATCAGTCTTCTGTCCGTGCCGTAGAATCCCCGCAGCGGAAAAGCGTTTTCCCACTGCCAGCGCACCGGCCCGAGTTCGCCGAGATACCAGCCGTCGGCAAGCACCGCCGAGAGCACGTTTTCGCCCTTGTGCAGAGCGCCGGTCAGGTCGTAGGTCTGATACTGCAGCCGGCGGTCGTAGTCTGTCCATTCGGGAGCGAGCCGGTGGTCGCCAACGGGACGTCCGTTGATTCCCGCCTCGTAGTAGCCGAGCGCGGAGATATAGAGTCGGGCGCTTTTCACTTCGCCGTCAATGTTGAAACGCTTGCGCAGGAGCGGGGAAGGAAGAAGCGGCGGATTGTCGCCTATGTTTCGGTCGAATCCGGTTTCCTTCCTGTTTCGGCGGGTTTTGACATATTCCAGGTAAGCCCGCAGTTTAAAGTCGGGCAGATCGCCTATCCACTTTGCCTGCCAGTCCTCCGGACGCAGGATGCCGACGCCCCAGAACGCCGGCGCGCTCCATTCGGACGACTGACCGTAGTTGTTCCACACCTTTACCTTCCAGTGGCATTTCTGCATGCTTGCAAGCGGTTTGCCTTCGTAGGCAATGTGAAACGAGCGGTCGGAGCGCACCTTGCCGCTGTTCCACAGATCGCCTTCGCCGGCGGCGAGCTTTTCGGGCGACGAGGCGACCAGAATCTGATAGGCGGTTTGCATCTGTCCGTTTTTCGCGTCGGACGACTGGACTAATTTCCAGCCGAGACGCGGCTTGAGCACGTCGATGCCAAGCGGATTTTCGAGATATTCGCAAGTAGTCGCCTCGACGGAAACGGGGCTTCCCGCCGCCGCCGCCGTCGTCGCGGCAAGGCAGGCGAACATCATCATCATCATCATCATCATTAAGAACCTAATATTTTTCATACGTAATTCTGTATTTGTTTCAATTCATTTTCCGGCGCTGCCATTCCGCATATTCAGCAGCAGCTGTTTTATTTCGGCAAATTCACGGCTCGCCTCCTCAATCTCTTTTTTATTCTTCTTCATAAGCTCTTTTTTTCGTTCCGCGATTTCCCGATTATTTTTCGCAACGAGCAGCTCCTTTTCCGCCAGAATGCTTTCGGAATATCGGATACTCTCGATATAAAATTCTTCGGCGTTCATTTGATTTATGACCTCCTGAGTTTCCAGCGCCTGCATCAGACGTTCCGATATGGGACTGAATTTTTCGGACAAGCTCATTAGAGGCACGTTCATGACCTGATCGCTGAAGAACACTCGATAGTTCCGGTCGAAGATACACAACATGGTTTCAAGCTCGTTGCGACGAGGTTTCTTCAGTTCGGGAATCTGCACTATCCACGAACGACAGTGACAACCGTCGATAAAATCGTTGCACTCGTCGAGCTGTGATTCGTTCGTTGTTCCGTTCGTTGTTCCGTTCGTTGTCTTGCGGCTGACTTCGATGACCGGTATGTCCTTGACGCCCGATTTGTAGCCGAACAAATTTCCGAGCAATATATAGATACAGTAAATCTGTCTCGCCTCGACTTTTCCGGATTCCTCGCTGCCGTTGTTTTCGTCCGGATACCGCATGTCGGGCAGTATGTCGGGATAGCGTCTAAACCACATTATATTCGTTGAAAATTGGGTTTTCAGAACTTCAACCTTCACGGTCTTGCCGCCGGCTGCCGTATCCAGTTTCGCAAGAAAATCAAGCTGACATATCGCGTAAGTCTTATTCGCCTTTTCGACAGGCGGAGCAGGCTTCAGTTCGCGGATTTGTTCGTTGATGATGGCGGAGATGAATGCTTTCGCGGTATCTTCGTCCTCCATCATAAACTTGAATGTTGCGTCGTAAATCGGATTCGCTATATACATTTTAATTCATTTTTCCGTTTAATTCATTTTCCCGGCGTTGCCGTTTCGCATGTTCAGCTGCAGCAGCTGTTTTATTTCGGCAAAATTATTGTTCATTTTCTCAATTGTCTGCGTATTTTCCGCAAGCGCCTGCTTGTATCCCAAAATCTCCTGCTTGTATTCCAAAATATCCTGCTTATATCCCGAAATCTCCTGTTTATATCCCGAAATCTCCTGCTTATATTCCGAAATCTCCTGCTTATGTTCCTCAAGAGCCTTGTCTTTAGCCTCGATTGTGCGCTCGCTTTTCAGAAAATATTCGAGAGTATCGTCTTCGGCGCTCATTAGATTCTTGATTTCCGGATTTTCCGTGGCTTGTTGCAGACGTCGGATCATCGGGCGAACATTATCCGGAAAATCATTTTCGGGTATTCTCAAAATATGAGGGTCGTAGGATAATTGGCGGCTCTGGTCGAACACGTTCAGCAGAAATTCGACCTCGTCGCTGCATTTTCTCGAAAGTTCGGGAACCAGCACTATCCACGAACGATGGTTAAGACCATATACCATTTCTTCGTCTTTCCACGTATCGGGCAGGTTTGTTTTCGTCAGCCTGTTTCTTGGTTGAGGAATAATTTCGACGACAGGCAGTTTCTCGCGCTTCAATCCGTCGCCGAGAAAATAGATACAGTAAAGCTGTCTTACCATGGTTTTTCCGTTTTCCTCGTAAATATTGTTTTCACTCAGATACTGCGTGCCGATGTAGCGTCTGAACCGCACTATGTCCAATGGAGTCTTCGATTTTTGAATTTCAATGACCACGGTTCTTCGACCCTCGCCGGTATCCACTCTCGCCACATAGTCGAGACGGCACATCGTGTTTCTGATAGCTCCCTCCTTCTTTTCGGAGAGCGGGGATGATATTTCCTGCGGAGCAGGCTCCAGTTCTCGGACTTGTTCGTCGATAATGGCGGAGATGAATTTTTTCGCAACCTTTTCGTCCTCCATCATGAACTTGAATACTACGTCGTAAATCGGATTCGCTATATACATGTCACATATTTTTTCAGGATTCAAAAGTAGTGATTTTTCGTTGTTCGCCGAAAAAACGTTTCCGGCGATTTGGAGAAAATGATTACTTTTGCAAAAAAAATTCGTAAAAGGATGAAAATATCTAAAGAAGTCAAGATTGGCTTGTATTTTATCGTCACTTTAGTGGCGCTGATATGGGGAATAAATTATCTCAGGGGTTTGGACATCTTCAACAAAGTAAATAAGTTCTACGCCACCTACGAAAATGTGGAAGGACTGCAGAAAACCTCCCCCGTCTTCATCAAGGGAATGAAAGTGGGTACGGTCAGCAAGATCATACTCGAACGGAACGAAAAGTTCGTGGTTGAACTCAAAATAAAGTCCGACTACGAAATACCCGACAATTCCACCGCCTATATCTATAGCTCCGACATCATGGGCAGCAAGGCTATAAAAATAAAAACCGGCGATTCGCAATCCTTTCTTGCCGACGGCGACAAAATTACCTCCGGACGCGAAGTCGATATGTTCTCCCTTTTTATGGACGACCTCCCCTCGATTAAGGACAGCCTGAAGCTCACCATCGGCGCAGTGGAACTGACGTTCAATAAAATCAACAGCATCCTGTCCGACGAAAACATCAAGCACATCTCCGAAGGGCTATCCTCGCTGGAAAAAACTCTCGGCAACTTCGCACGCCTCTCTCAAACCCTCGACCGCAGCAAATCCACCCTCGTCTCCGCCCTCGAAAACATCTATGTCCTGACCTCGAACCTCAAGGACAACGGCGACGAAATCACCACAATCATCAAGAACTTCGCCGAACTGAGCGATTCGCTGAAAAATATCCGTCTCTCCCAGACCACAGACAAGCTGAACGCCCTGATCGACAAAATAAACTCCGGAACAGGAACCGTCGGAAAACTGCTCTACAGCGATTCCGTTCACAACACGCTCGCCGGATCGCTGCACAGTCTCGATTCCCTACTGACCGACATCAGAAAACGTCCCAAACGATATGTCAACATCTCGGTGTTCGGACGAAAATCCAACTGAAACATGAACACGGCAGTAATTTTCGACATGGATGGAGTGCTGGTCAACAACGCCCGCTTCCACGAACAGGCTTTCGCCGAATATTTCAGCGCTTATGGCGTGACGCTCAAACCCGAAATGCACGGACGGGGAAACAGCGAACTCATGGAAGAACTCTTCCCCGGCCAGTCGGCGGAACAGCACGCTAAACTCGCCGACGGAAAAGAAGCCTACTATCGCAAAATCTATGAACCTCACCTCAAACCCGCCGAAGGACTGATCCGCCTGCTCGACGAACTGAAACGCCGGCGAATCCCTCTCGCCGTAGGCTCCTCGGCGCCCGAAGAAAACATCAACTTCGTGCTCGACGGACTTCAACTGCGCAAATACTTCGACGCCGTAGTCATCGCCGCCATGGTCGAACGCGCTAAACCCGCCCCCGACATCTATCTCAAAGCCGCCGAACTGCTGAACGTCGCCCCGCAATACTGCCTTGTGTTTGAAGACGCCATCGCGGGAATCCAGTCGGCAAGGACGGCCGGAATGAAAGTCGCGGGAATAGCATCCTCGCTGCCTAAAGACAAATTGACCGACACCGACAGAACTATAAGCGACTTTACCGAAATTACGGTCGATGAAATACTGAAAATCACTGATCAATTATGATATCTAAAGATACACTCATCTTCCGCGGACAGAGAAACCTCATGGTCGAATGTCTCAGGAAGGACGGCATCACGAATGCCGACGTACTCAATGCAATCGCCAAAGTACCCCGACACCTCTTCGTTCCGAAAGGATTCGAAATGAACGCCTACGAAAACCGTCCGCTCTCGATAGGCGCCGGACAGACTATCTCGCAACCCTTCACCGTAGCCCTGCAAACCGAGCTGCTTCAAATACGCAAGTTCGACAAGGTGCTGGAAATAGGCACCGGTTCAGGCTATCAGGCAGCCATTCTCTCCGAAATGCGCGCCGAAGTATATACCGTCGAACGCATCAGGGATTTGTATCTCAATGCGAAAAAGCTGCTCGAAACCTGCAATTACACGGCATACTGTTTCTGGGGCGACGGATTCGACGGACGCGAACGTTTCGCTCCGTTCAGAAAAATACTCATAACGGCAGCTATTCCCGAATATCCTCAAAAACTTCTGACCCAGCTCGCCGTGGGCGGACGGCTGGTTGCTCCCGTCGGCGCCGGCGACCGACAGACAATGACCATCGTCGATCGCATCTCTGAAACCGAGTTCAAGCAAACCACTCTCGAAACTCCCTTCAAATTCGTTCCGATGCTGACGGGAACGGTCAGATGAATTATGAATTATAAATTATGAATTATGAATTGCCTGTCGGACGCGGGGAGAGCTTTGGAGCGATAAATCCCGATTCTGACAAAAGCTCCCGATTCTGACAAAAGCGACAATTTGAATTGCCCCCATGAAGCCGGATTCGGATTGCAACTCTCCCGCGTCCGCAGGCAATTCATAATTTATAATTCATAATTCATAATTCATAATTTGAATTGCAACTCTCCCGCGTCCGCAGGCAATTCATAATTCATAATTTATAATTCATAATTTGAATTGCAACTCTCCCGCGTCCGCAGGCAATTCATAATTCATAATTCATAATTCATAATTCCCAGCTTAGAGGCTTCCTTCTTCATAAACTCAAAAGCCTCGTCGTAGTCGTTTCTGATTATTCCGTCGAGGATAGCCTCCTTTATGGCGTTCTTAATCAGTCCGACTTCGCGACTTGGACCTATGTTGTACACCCGCATGATCGTTTCGCCCGAAACCGGAGGCTGAAAGTTCCTTACGGCGTCCTTTTCTTCTATTTCCTTCAGTTTGGTTCTGACGAGGCGGAAGTTGTCGAGATGCTTATCTACGGTGCGCTGGTTGTTCGACGTGATGTCGGCGTCGCAAAGCGTCATGAGATCGTCGATGTCGTCGCCGGCGTCGAAGAGGAGGCGTCTTACAGCCGAATCGGTCACTTCTTCTTGCGAAAGCACTATGGGACGAAGGTGGAGCGAGACGAGTTTGCGGACATATCTCATTTTTTCGTTCAGCGGAAGTTTCAGCTGCTTGAATATCGAAGGCACCATTTTCGCTCCCAATGCCTCGTGACCGTGAAATGTCCATCCGACGGTTTCGTCGAAACGTTTTGTTGCAGGTTTGGCTATGTCGTGCAGCAGCGCAGCCCAGCGCAGCCAGAGATTGTCGGACATCGCCGCCACATTGTCGAGAACCTTCAGCGTATGGTCGAAATTATCCTTGTGGCGTCGTCCGTTCTTCGCTTCCACGCCCTTCATCTGCGCAAGCTGAGGGAATATCAGACGGAGCAGACCCGATTCGTCGAGAAGCCGGAATCCGGTCGAGGGACGGCTGCAGGCCATGATCTTCTGAAGTTCGTCGCATATCCGTTCGCCCGACACTATTTCTATCCGTTCCGCATTGCGTTTGATGGCTTCGAGCGTCGGCGGAGTGACGGCGAAATCCAGCGTGGCGGCGAACCTTGCGGCGCGAATCATGCGCAGCGGATCGTCGGAAAACGTGACGTCGGGATCGAGCGGCGTTCGGATCAGCTTCCGTTCCATGTCGGAAATGCCGTCGAAGGGGTCGAGGATAGAGCCGGCGTCGTTTTCGTTGAGACTTATGGCGAGAGCGTTCACGGTGAAGTCGCGCCGTTCCTGATCGTCCTTCAGCGTGCCGTTTTCGACTATGGGCTTGCGCGATTCGCGCCGGTAGGATTCGCGCCGCGCGCCCACGAACTCCAGTTCCGTGTCGCCGGTTTTAAGCATCGCGGTGCCGAAATTCTTGAAGATGCTGCACGGCACGCCGAGTTCGGCGGCAACCTTGCTTGCTATCTCTATTCCGCCGCCCTCGACCACGATGTCGATGTCCTTCGACGGACGGCTAAGAATCAAATCCCTCACGAATCCGCCTCTGATGTAGGCGCGAACACCTTCCCGCGACACGACGCGCCGAACAACCGCCAGCGCCTCCGTTGCAAGTATTTCGTCGATTTCGTTTTTAAGTGCGTATTCAAGTATTTGTACATTCATAACTATTCATTCGTAATTGTTTACGGCACCGGATCGTATCCGCTTCCTCCCCCCGGACGGCACGAAAGCACCCGCCGCGCCGCAAGCCACAGTCCCTTCGCCAGCCCGTGCTTCCTCAGCGCCTCGGCTGCATACGCCGAGCAGGTTGGCGTGTAGCGGCAGCTCGGCGGCAGATGCGGCGAAATAATAAGCCGGTAACATTCAATCAGCAGCAGGGGGACGAACGTTGTCGTTTTCCTCAAGATGCTTGATAGTCGCGGCGATGGCTCGCTGAAGTTTTTTTTCGATGTCGGCATAATCCAAAATATTCGACGAAACGTAAACCAGCATCAGATTCAGCGTTGCACGCTCGAATCCGGGAAACAGGTGCAGCGGAGCCTTATTCAGTCTGTACGCTTCCCGTATTCTCCGTTTGACAAGATTTCTGTCCACCGCTCTGCGGTAAATCTTCTTCGGCACGCTCACCGCAAGCCTTACGGGCGACTGCCCGCGAGCCTCGACAGTGAATACGACCTTAAACGGAAAAAGACGCAGGATAATTCCCGCGCGGAACAGTTCGTCGATGGCTTTTCGGGAGCGAAGCCTTTCGTGTCTTCCGAATTTCCGATAGCGTTGTTTGTCGTCCGTCATTTTAAAAATCCAAGTGTTTTCAGTAAAAACGCCGCAAAATTACGACTTTTTATTTATTCTGGTTCTTTCAGGGATGCGGAGTTCCGGACGCAAAATCCATTAGCGCGCTGTTAGCGCTTTGGGGCATGTACTCTTTAGTTTGTTCAAACTACTTAATTATTAATTTTTTCCGCTCCGAAATCCCGAAATTTTACGACAAATTCCGGAAATTTTAAGTA
>JAITHX010000033.1 GCA_031279735.1 Prevotellaceae bacterium | reverse complement strand
GCGAAGCCTCTGCGCCCCTTGCGTTACAAAAACACCGCAACGCGGTGAAAAAACACGCAAGCTTTTTCCACACAATTCCCAGTAGAACCTAATCAATTATGAATTATGAATTATGAATTATGAATTATGAATTGTCCGACTGTCCGAAGGCAATTCATAATTCATAATTCATAATTCATAATTGATTAAGTACCCCATACAATTGAAAACATGCCTATTGAGAAATATTTTTCATCTTTGACACAAAATATTTGCAACTGTATCCGTAAATTCATTACTTTTGCCCTTTGTAATAAATTATTGATTGATATGGGACGAGAAATTAAGTTTAGCCTTTTGTACAGAGACATGTGGCAGTCGTCGGGAAAATACGTACCGCGCATAGATCAATTGACCCAAATAGCCCCTGTGATAGTCGAAATGGGCTGTTTTGCAAGAGTGGAAACCAACGGAGGCGCTTCCGAGCAGGTTAATCTCCTGTATGGAGAGAATCCGAACAAATCCGTAAGAGCGTTTACCAAGCCTTTCAACAAGGCGGGTATCCAGACTCACATGCTCGACAGGGGTCTCAACGGAATCAGAATGAATCCGGTGCCGGCCGACGTGAGGAAACTGATGTATAAGGTGAAGAAAGCTCAGGGAGTGGACATCACCCGGATTTTCTGCGGATTGAACGACGTCCGCAACATTATCCCCTCCATCGGTTACGCCAAGGAAGGAGGAATGATTCCCCAAGCGGCTCTGTGTATCACCTATTCGCCCGTGCATACGGTTGATTACTATGTGAACGTCGCCTCGAAGCTGATAGAAGCCGGAGCCGAGGAAATCTGCCTCAAGGACATGGCCGGCATAGGACGACCCTACAGCAACGGCGAAATAATCGCAAGAATTAAAAAGCGTTTCCCTCGCGTCAAAGTGCAGTATCACGGACACAGCGGACCGGGCTTCTCCGTCGCCTCCATGCTCGAAGCGGCAAGGGCGGGAGTGGACTACATCGACGTCGCAATGGAACCCCTCGCGTGGGGAATGATTCATCCCGACGTGATTACCATTCGCGCCATGCTTAAGGACGCCGGCTTTTCGGTGCCGGACATCAACATGGATGCCTACATGGAAGCCAATCGGCTCACGCAGTCGTTTATCGACGACTTTCTGGGATACTTCATCGACCCTTCCAACAAGGTGATGACCTCGCTGCTCGTGGGCTGCGGACTTCCCGGCGGGATGATGGGTTCGATGATGGCCGACTTGAAGGGCATGCACAACGCTATCAACATGGCGCTGCGGCAGAACAAAAAGAAGGAAGTGACGCTGAACAACCTTGTGGTGCAGCTGTTCAGGGAAGTAGAACACGTGTGGCCCAAGCTGGGCTATCCGCCGCTGGTCACGCCGTTCAGCCAGTATGTGAAGAACATCGCCCTGATGAACATCTTTTCCATGGCAAAGGGCGAGCCGCGTTTCGCGAACATCGACAAGGACAGTCTGAACATGCTCACCGGACGAATGGGCAAGCTGCCGGGCGAACTTGCGCCCGAAATAGTCGAAATAGTGAAATCGAAAGGGCTGGAGTTCTACACCGGCAACCCGCAGGAAAACTATCCCGACGCGCTGGAAACCTACAAGAAGGAAATGAAGGACAACAATTGGGACTTCGGACCCGACAACGAAGAACTGTTTGAACTCGCGATGCACGATCGCCAATATCGCGACTACAAGTCCGGCGTCGCCAAGCAGCGCTTCAATCAGGAACTCGAAGCCGCGAAGGAAAAAGCCGGCGCGCCGAAGATCATCGTTCGTCCGGTGGTTGAGATGCCCGCCTTCGACGTGCAGAAGATTCGCGAACTGTATCCCAAGTCGCAGGCAGTTCAGTCTCCGTGCAAGGGAACGGTGATATGGCAGTACGACGTTGTCGATAAGTCAACCGCGCCACAGCCCGGCACCGAGTTCAAGAAAGGCGACACGATTTGCTTCGTCGAAGCATACTACGGACCCGAACCGGTGAAAGCGCTGAGCGACGGAAAATTGATTCAAACCGAAGTTGCACAGGGCGCGAAGGTGGAAAAAAATCAGGTACTCGCGTTTATAAACTGATAGTCCGCGTTTTTTCCAATCATAATGCAATAGATTTTTTTTGGGTATCCTTCTTTCGGATACCCTTTTTTTTGAAGATAAAGAAAGCTACATGTACGTCCCCGATATACTTGGAGGTGATTTCCGTCGGGCTACCCTGAAAGTAAGCTCCGACCGCGACGGCGAAACCGTCTGCACCCTTGTGCGCGCCGGCGAACCCGCGTTCAACCGCAGCGTGCTTTACCTGCACGGATTTTGCGACTATTTCTTCCAGCGAGAAATGGCTGTCGAGTTCCAGCAGCACGGATTCAATTTCTATGCTCTCGACCTGCGGCGATGCGGACGTTCGCTGCGTCGAGGGCAGACGCTCGGAAACATCCGCGACATCCGCGAATACTACGACGACCTCGACGCGGCTCTTGCAGTGGTGCGCTCGGAAACGGGACGCGACACAACTTTCGTCGGTCATTCGACCGGAGGTCTGGTTCTTTCGATGTATCTCCACAATCGCCCGCCCGACACCGCCGCCGCGCTGGTGCTCAACAGTCCCTTCTTCGCATTCAACACAAAGCGGTCGATGCAGAGGATGCTTCCCGCAGTCTCCCTCGCGGCGCGCTTCTTCCCCGACGCGAAGCTCAACAAGGGATTTTCGCCGAACTACGGACGTTCCATCTCGGCGAAGGGCTGCGGCGAATGGACGTTCAACGAAGAATGGAAGCCGGGAGCGGTGAAGTGGATAACCTTCTCGTGGATAGCCGCAATTCACCGCGCACAGCGAAAATTGCAGCGCGGACTGAACCTCGCCTGTCCCACGCTCGTGATGCGTTCGGCGCGCTCGTTCAAAAGTCGCGTCTGGTCGGAGGAATTCAAGCGCGCCGACGCGGTGCTGAACGTGGACGACATTCTGAAACATTCTTTCGCTCTGGGAAAAAACGTGACTAACGTGGCGTTCGAAAACGCCCTGCACGACTTGATTCTCTCCGACGCGGAAACGCGCAAGAAGGTTTACGAATATATGTTTCGGTGGCTAAATTAGTGGCTATCGGTTAGTTCAGGGATGTCGAATAAATAACTTAGCACACAGATGACACAGATTTTACAGATTTTACAGATTTACGCGGATTCAAATCCGCGTAAATCTGTAAAATCTGTAAAATCTGTGTCATCTGGTGCGCCACGAAGCGTGCGTGTATATAAATGTAAAAAAAGGTCTACTTGTATGAAAGTTACAGGCATCCAAATTTGTCGTTCGGGATGAAGTCGAGGTGGCGGTGAAA